>JBMYUJ010000043.1:0-26973 GCA_049605255.1 Magnetospiraceae bacterium | reverse complement strand
GCAGGTGCACCGGTCGGTGCCGTTCCCGCACCCACCTTGGCGGATTTCTCCGGTGCCCATGCCAGCCCGTCCGTGCGGCGCCTGGCTCGGGAATTGGAAATTGACCTCAATAAAGTGTCCGGCACCGGCGAAAAAGGCCGCGTGACCAAGGAAGACGTGAAAGCCTTCCTGTCGGGCGGTGGCAGCCCCGCCGCCGCTGGCGCGCCTGCGGCGGGCGGCATGGGCATTCCGCCCATTCCGGCGGTGGATTTCACCAAGTTCGGCGAGATCGAGGAAGTGCCCCTGCCCCGGATCAAGAAAATTTCCGGCCCGCATCTGCATCGGTCCTGGCTCAACATCCCCCATGTCACCAATAATGACGAGGCGGATATCACCGAGATCGATCAGTACCGCAAGGAAATGGACACCGCAGCCAAGGACCAGGGCTATCGGGTGACGCTGCTCAGCTTCATCGTCAAAGCTTGTGTCTCGGCGCTGAAAACCCATTGGGAGGTCAACTCCTCCCTGTCGCCGGATGGCGCCAGCTTTATCCGCAAGCATTACTATAATATCGGTTTTGCGGCGGATACGCCCAACGGCCTGGTCGTGCCGGTGATTCGCGGCGCGGACAGCAAGGGTCTGGTGCAAATTTCCAAGGAATTGGGCGAGCTCTCCGCCAAGGCGCGGGATGGCAAGCTGGCGCCGGAGGAAATGTCTGGCGCGACCTTCACCATTTCCAGCCTGGGCGGCATCGGGGGCACAACCTTTACCCCCATCGTCAATGCGCCGGAAGTGGCCATTTTGGGCGTCATGCGCTCCAAGATGGCGCCCGTGTGGAATGGCGAAAGCTTCGAGCCGCGCAATATGCTGCCGCTCTGCCTGTCCTACGATCACCGTGCCATCGACGGGGCCCTGGCGGCCCGGTTCCTGGTGAGCCTCAAATACCTGCTCGGCGATGTGCGCCGGCTGCTGCATTGAGGGAGGTGACCCATGGCAACCATTGATATCAAGGTCCCCGATATTGGGGATTTCTCCGACGTGCCGGTGATCGAAATCCTGGTGGCACCGGGGGACATCGTGTCTGAGGAAGACCCGCTGATCACCCTGGAATCCGATAAGGCCACCATGGAGGTGCCCTCGCCTGCGGCGGGCACCGTGAAAGCCATTACGGTGTCCTTGGGCGATACGGTCAGCGAGGGAACCTCCATCCTGACCCTGGAAGCGGAAGGAGAGGGCGCCGCCCCGGCCCCAGAAGAACCCAAACCCGCTGCCGCCCCGGCGGCCCCCGCGGCTCCGGCGCCTGCACCGGCGCCCTCTACCGGACCCATCAAAAAAGGCGATTATCACGCGGAAGTCCTGGTGCTCGGCGCCGGGCCGGGCGGCTATACCGCCGCGTTTCGTGCCGCCGACCTGGGCAAAAAAGTGGTCATGGTGGATAGCCGTGGCCCCCTGGGCGGGGTCTGCCTGAATGTGGGCTGTATCCCGTCCAAGGCGCTGTTGCATGCGGCCAAGGTGATTACCGAAGCCGAGGAGATGAGCCATTTCGGCGTCACCTTCAGCAAGCCAAAGGTGGATATCAAGGGCTTGCGGGAATGGAAAGATTCCGTGGTCGGTCGGTTGACCGGCGGCCTGACAGGTCTCGCCAAGGGCCGCAAGGTGGAAACCGTGGTCGGTTATGGCAAGTTTACCGGCCCGCATATGTTGGCGGTGGATACGAAGGACGGCACCAAGACGGTCAGCTTCGAACAGGCGATCATTGCCGCCGGATCGGAGCCGGTCAAGCTGCCCTTCATTCCCCATGATGATCCCCGGGTGATCGATTCCACCGGGGCGCTGGAACTGGATGGCATCCCGAAACGGATGCTGGTCATCGGCGGCGGCATTATCGGGTTCGAAATGGCCACCGTATATGATGCGCTGGGCTCGAAAATCACCGTGGTGGAACTGATGGATCAGATCCTGCCCGGTGCCGACAAGGACCTGGTCAAACCCCTGCACAAGCGCATGGAAGGCCGGTTCGAAAAGATCCTGGTGAAATCCAAAGTCACGGCGGTAAAGGCCGAGAAAAAGGGCCTCAAGGTCACCATCGAAGGGCCGGACGGGGAAACCACGGAAACCTACGATAAAGTGCTGGTCTCCGTTGGCCGGGTGCCCAATGGCGGCATGATCGCCGCCGATGCCGCGGGCGTCGCGGTGGACGAACGGGGCTTCATCGCCACCGACAAACAGATGCGCACCAATGTGCCGCACATCTTCGCCATCGGCGATATTGTGGGCAATCCCATGCTGGCGCACAAGGCGGTGCATGAGGGCAAGGTGGCCGCCGAGGTCTGCGCGGGGCATAAATCCGTCTTCGATGCGCGGGTGATTCCCTCCGTTGCCTATACGGATCCAGAAGTGGCCTGGGTCGGGATGACGGAAACCGAAGCCAAGGCCGCGGGCCGCAAGGTGGGCAAGGGGGTATTCCCCTGGGCCGCCTCGGGCCGGGCACTTTCTTTGGGCCGGGATGAAGGCAGCACCAAGCTGATCTTCGATCCGGAAACCGAACGGGTGCTCGGTGCGGGCATCGTTGGTCCCAATGCGGGGGATCTGATCGCCGAAGTGGCGCTCGCCATCGAAAATGGCTGTGACGCGGCGGATATCGGGTTGACCATCCACCCGCACCCGACCCTATCGGAAACCGTCGCCATGGCGGCGGAGATGTTCGAAGGCACCATCACCGATCTGATGCCGCCGAAGAAAAAGAAATAGGACCGACGGGCCCTAACCCGACCTTCAAACGCACCCCCGGGCGCCCTGCCCGGGGGTTTTTCTTTTTATGGGTTAACCCAGAGGAAAAAATATTGAGGACACGACCTAATACAGCACCACGGAGCGGATCGATTCCCCTTCATGCATCAGGTGGAAGGCATCGTTGATCTGATCCAAAGGCATGGTGTGGGTAATCAAATCGTCGATATTGATCTTCCCATCCATGTACCAATCGACGATCTTCGGCACATCCGTACGGCCCCGGGCGCCGCCAAAGGCCGTCCCGCGCCAGACCCGCCCCGTCACCAATTGGAACGGCCGGGTGGAGATTTCCTGACCCGCGCCCGCGACACCGATAATCATGCTCTCGCCCCAGCCCTTGTGGCAGCATTCCAGGGCCTGGCGCATGGTGTTCACATTGCCGATACATTCGAAGGAATAATCGGCGCCGCCGTTGGTCACATCCAGGATGGCTTCCACCACATTGTCGGTTTTGGATGGGTTGATAAAATCGGTCATGCCGAACTGACGCGCCAGATCGACTTTCCTTTCGTTCAGGTCAATGCCGACGATCTTGTTGGCGCCGACCATGCGCGCGCCCTGGATCACGTTGAGCCCGATGCCGCCCAGGCCGAACACCACCACGTTCGACCCCGGCTCCACCTTGGTGTCAAACACCACGGCGCCGACGCCCGTCGTCACCCCGCAGCCGATATAGCAAACCTTATCGAAAGGCGCGTCCTCGCGGATTTTCGCCAGGGCGATTTCCGGCATCACCGTGAAATTGGAAAAGGTGGAGCATCCCATGTAATGCAGGATTTTTTCGCCATTCAGGGAAAACCGGCTGGTGCCATCGGGCATCACCCCCTGACCTTGGGTCGAGCGGATCGCCTGGCACAAATTGGTTTTCGGATGCAGGCAATAGTCGCACTCCCGGCATTCCGGCGTATAGAGCGGGATCACATGATCCCCCGGCTTGAGGGAGGTAACGCCTGCACCGACCTCCCGCACCACGCCGGCGCCTTCATGGCCCAAGATGGCGGGAAAAGCGCCTTCCGGATCGTCGCCCGAGAGGGTAAAGGCATCCGTGTGGCAGACCCCCGTCGCCTTGATTTCGACCAGTACTTCACCGGCCTGCGGCCCGTCCAAATCGACGGTTTCGATAGAAAGGGGATCTCCGGCCTTAAAGGCAACGGCGGCACGGGTTTTCATGAACGGCTCCTCTTGGCGGTTAAACGGTCAACGTTTTGGCAAGAAATTGAAATGTACAGTTGGATCGATGAACTAGACCTTACCCCGTTGACGGAACAAATTCTCGCGTAATTCCGTGAACAAGGATGAAACCTTATTGCTCCTTCACCGCGAACGGGTATGATGGCATCCGAAATCGGCTTCGTGACGCAAAGAAAACCTGAACCGGACACCAGAATGGGCGGCGATTCTTTCGAACAAAAACGCAAACACAAAAGATGGTACGTGTTTGAAGTCGGCGCCCTTTATAGCGACGGGGGCTCTGCCCCTTGCGTGATCGGCAACATCTCCGCCCAAGGCGCGAAGGTATCTTGCGAATTACCGCTCCAATCCGGCGAGAACGTGGTTTTTGAATTGGATGGTTTCGGCAAAATCCCAGCCGAAGTGCGGCATGTGGATGGCACCGAGGCCGGATTACTGCTGGATATTCATGGAGAACGTCAGGAGGCCTTTGTCGCCTTCATGGATGCCATGGAAAAAGAGTATGATAGCTGACCGCCACCACCGGCGCCTTCGCAGGTCTCAATCAAAGATATCCTGCCGCACCAACGACCGATAGGCATGCCAACTGGCGTGGCCAATCAAGGGGAGCGTTACCGCCAAACCCAGCATCATCGTAATCAGCCCTGCGCCGGTCACCACCACGATCACTGCCGCCCAGATCATCATCACCCGGAAATTCGCCGTCACCGCGATCACACTGATCACCAGCGCCCGGATCAACGGCACCTTGCGATCCAGCATCATGGGCAGGGAAATGGCACCCGTCAAAAACACGATCAGCGCCACCACGGCACCAAACAGGGTTTCCATTACCAAAAAGGTGATCCCTTCCGGCGTAAACAGTACCACGTTCACCATGCGCGGCACATCGAGCGGAATATAGGGGAAGTTGAGGGCGAAAATCAGCACCGCGAGGCGCGCCGTCGTAATCGCGAACATTAATTGCATCAGGCCCATGGAGGCCAAGGGCACCCAGTTGCGCCGCCAGGCCAGTAAAGCGCCCGCGACGGAAGGCCGGGTGCCTTCTTCCAGGTTTTTGCTGATATAGAAAAACGCAACGGTGAGCGACGGACCGACCAATAAAAACGCCTCGATCATCGGGGCGATGAGATAGGAATATCCGGCAAAGAACAAGCCCCAGGTGATCACATGTCCGGCGACCACGAAAATCAGGGCATAGCCGAAGCTGATCAGGCCCGAAGCGCGGAAATCATGCCACCCTGCGAGCAACCATTTGAAGATATCTTCGGTATGGATGGTGTTGATCTTGTCGCGGTAGGGAAGAAGCGACCCCGGGACCGGGGCCTGTTGGGGTTCGGTGGTCATGGGTCTCCTCATTCCTATTCCGGAAAGTTGCGTTTCGCCTCGGTCGCAACCGTCGCACAAAGCCCGCGGCGTGGCAAAGAGAAAGCGCCCCGCCACGGTTTGATGTAGGATAAATAGCGTTCCGCTCCGGCGCGGTTTTTCTGGAAAGGTTTCCGATGTCACATTTGATGACACGCCGCCACTATCTGGGTGCCCTGGCCGGGCTTGGGCTGATCACCACCGGGGGGCCTTCCACTTTTGCCGCCCCTGTGCGCCCGCCATCCCTTGAATGGTGGATTCCCTATTCGGGCGGCGGCACCACAGATGCCTTGGTGCGCGACATTGTCCCTGCGGTGATGCGGCACCTGGCGCCTGGCACCGAGCCACTGCTGCGCAACAAGGTGGGCGGCGGTGGTCTTCGGACCGCCAAGGCCTTCGCCCGGCGTATGGGCACCAAACGGCAGATTGTCCTCGCCACCTCGGCAGAGATGCATATCTCCCATTTGGTGGGGGAGGTTCGGGCCGATATCGACCCCACCCTTTGGGCGGCCCTCGCCGCCATCCCCGGTGGTGGCGTGGTCTATGCGCCAAAAGTGCTGAAGCTGCCAAGCGCGGCGGATTTTCGTCAGGTGACGGGGGCAAAACTCCGGTTTGGCATGGTCCCCAAACCCTCCCTGGATTTCGTCGCCGCCATGGCATTGCAGATTCTCGGCATCGAGCTTGATCTCTATCCGGTGCGCAGCCGACGGGATACCCGGGTGGTGATGGACGACGCCGCCATTACCCTGGATTACCAGATCACCCCCACCTACCTGAAATGGATCGCGCCAAAGGCAGCGGCGGGGGAGGTGGTTCCCCTGTTCAGTTTCGGCCTGCTGGATGCCGACGGAAACATTATCCGCGATCCGCATTTCCCTGATTTGCCCAGCTTTCCTGAATTCTATGCCACCGCTTATGGCGCGCCGCCGACAGGCCCCTTATGGGAGAAATACAAGCTATTCTTCCTCGCTGGGTTTGCCTGCCAACGGTTTTTCGTGATGCATGGGGTTAAACCGGAAGGGACCATTGCCGACTTTCGAGACGCCTTCGATGCGGCGTTGAATGATCCCAAATTCCTCGAACGCTTCCTCGCCCCCCGGGCACGCTACCGCCCGTTGACCGGCGCGCCGGTGACCGCGGCTTGGGAAAAAATCGCCGGAACCACCGCTGCCGGAACAACCACGTTTGACAGATTTTGAGCCCCCGGTTCTCGCATGCAGGTCCAGGGGTACGGACCCGCAGAAATTGCGGGTAATCGCCGGGCCGAAACCCGATATGATTTTCTAATTCCTGATCTTCTTTTGCGACAAGACGAGGTCCCAACCATGCTGATCGGTGTCCCCAAGGAAATCAAAAACCATGAATACCGGGTCGGGATGACCCCGGAAAGCGTTGCCGAGATGATAACCCATGGCCATCAGGTACGGGTGGAAACCCAAGCCGGGGCGGGCATTGGCGCGGAAGACGAAGCCTACCTCGCCGCCGGGGCGGAAATCATCGATACCCCGGCGGAAGTCTTCGCCACCGCCGATATGATCGTGAAGGTGAAGGAACCGCAAGCCCAGGAGCGCGCACAGCTACGCCCCGATCAGATTCTCTATACTTATTTGCATCTGGCACCCGACCCGGAACAGACCAAGGACTTGGTCGCCTCCGGCGCGGTCTGCATCGCCTATGAAACGGTGACCGATAAATACGGCCATCTGCCGCTGCTGAAACCCATGAGCCAGGTTGCCGGGCGGTTGTCCATCCAGGCGGGGGCTTCGGCCCTGGAAAAAGCCCATGGGGGCCTTGGCGTGCTGCTGGGCGGGGTGCCCGGCGTGGCGCCGGGCAAGGTGGTGGTCATTGGCGGCGGGGTTGTCGGTTTCAATGCCGCGCAGATGGCCGTGGGCCTGCATGCGGATGTCACCATCCTGGACCGGGATCCGGACACGCTGGACCGGCTGGCGGATCATTTCGAATCCAGCGCCAAGGTTGTCTATTCCACCCGCTCCACCCTGGCCGAGCAACTGGCGACGGCGGATCTGGTGATCGGCGCCGTGCTGATCCCCGGCGCGGCGGCACCGAAACTGGTGACCCGGGCGATGCTGTCGACCATGAAGAACGGCGCGGTGCTGGTGGATGTGGCCATCGATCAGGGGGGATGCTTCGAAACCTCCCGCCCCACCACCCATGCGGACCCCACCTATGTGGTGGATGGCGTGGTGCATTATTGCGTCGCCAATATGCCGGGAAACGTGGCCCGCACCTCCACCTATGCCCTGAACAACGCCACCCTGCCCCGCGCCATCGCCATTGCTGACAAGGGCTGGCAACAAGCGATGATCGACGATCCCCACCTCCGCAACGGCCTGAACGTTTGCAAAGGCGATGTCACTTGCGAGCCGGTCGCCAAAGCCCTGGGCTATGCTTATGTCTCGGCGGACAAACATCTGGGAATATGATAAAATATCCATACCTCGTGTATGGAGAAAGATCATGTCGATGATCGCCAATTACCTTGCCGTTTCAGCGCAAGAGCTGCAGGCGCTGGTGGCGGACCCCAGCCGGGTGGAGGCGGTGCTTTTCGAGGAACGTGAAGAAGATATCGTCGACCTCGATAAGGCGTGGCAGGGGCTGCATTTCACGCTTACGGGCTCTTTGGCGGAAAGCGACGCGCCCCTCGCCCAGGCCATCATGGGCGGCGCTCCGTTGGGAGAAGATGATTACGGCTACGGCCCGCCCCGATATCTAACGCCCGATCAAGTGGCACGAACGGCTCATGCGCTGGATGCCTATAACGAGCAATCGTTCCGGGAAAGCGTCGATCTGGCGGCCCTGGCCGCGAACCACGTCTATCCGGAAATCTGGCAGGAAGGCGATACCGCCACCGATTACCTGGTGGAATATTTCGAAACCCTGAAATATTTGTTTCGAGATGCCCGCCGCGAAGGCCAAGGATTGATTTTGTACCTGGCCTAGAGTCGTTCCGAACCGGAAAACCGCACGCAGTTTTCCAAAAAAATACTCTGGGTTTGGCACTCGATGACCTTAACGCCCAGGAGAGATCGCGTCTTTTCCACCCTTCCGGCGCAAAAGACGCGAGACGCGCCCTAACGCGGCGTACAATCCATTCCGTTGCGCCGTGCGTTGGCTATGCAATCAGACTTATTGGCGTACCCTTCCGTCGAGGCGCCCACAATCCGCCCATTGGGCGCCGTGCGGCGCCACCGCCATTCTCCCACATTATCTTTGTAAATTTCCCAGGTATCACCGTTTGTTGACTTACAGCTTTCCGACATGATTTTAACTCCTTGCGATTTCTCGGCTTCAAGAATAATACACTTATTAGTATTATAAGTTCTCACTTCAC
Organism: Magnetospiraceae bacterium; assembly: GCA_049605255.1. Classification (GTDB taxonomy): domain Bacteria; phylum Pseudomonadota; class Alphaproteobacteria; order Rhodospirillales; family JBMYUJ01; genus JBMYUJ01. Next base: position 18,293 of record JBMYUJ010000043.1, on the reverse strand, counting down.
ATAAATAGATTGCTTTTGAAGGCGCGCGAGACCTGACCAATGAAAAATTCGCCACCAGCCGTGGATGGGCCGCATTAACCCGTTAGTAAGGGGGGCAGGGCCAGAATGCGGCCATGGATTCCGTGAAGGACATGATTGGCAAAACACCGATTCTGCCGCGCGGCGCGGCCGAGCGTCTGCATGGCTGGGCCGCGGGCCTGGGCGGCGGCGCGCTGGTGGCCCTGGCGGTGGCTTTGGTGTTGGCCCTGCTGTCCTTTCACCCCGATGACCGGTCCCTCAATACGGCGACCGATGGCGCGCAAAACCTCATAGGTGTGCCCGGCGCCATCGCTGCGGATTTGTTGTTGCAAGCGGTTGGGTTGGCGGCGTTGTTTCCGGTGTTGGTCCTCGCCGCCTGGGGCTGGCTGGTGATCGACAAGACTTCCGTGCCCCATGCCTGGGCGCGGATCTTGCTGTTGATTGTGGTCATGCTGCTTGGCGGCACGGCTCTCGCTGCCCTGCCCACCCCCGAGGCCTGGCCCTTGCATTCAGGCGTGGGCGGCGTTTCCGGTGCTATCGTGCTCGACCGCGCCACCGGTGTGGTGGAAAGCGTCTTGACCGCCGAAGCCGCCAACGCTTTTCCCGGGCGGGAAATTATCGCCGTGATGGCCGCCATCGGCGCGCTGGCCGGGCTCTATTCCTGCCTCGCCCTGCGCTATCGCCATTGGAATACCGCGATGCGCGCCTTGGGCGTGTTCGGCGGCTGGGCGTTTGACGCGCTGCGCAACGCCCCGGAAACCTGGCGGACCTTCCGCACCGAGCGCTTGATCGAGGCCGGAAAATGGATCTCCGCTCGGCGCGAACCCAAATTGAGGGTGCCCGAGGAAAGCTACGACGCCGACAACGACGATGATGAGTCGGCCTATGAGGCGGCTTCTGACGCCGCCGACCATGCGCCTGCCGCCTTTGCACCGGCCCCGATTGAGCAAGCCCCCAAGGCGCCGTTGGTGGCCCCCCGGAAGGTGCGGGCGAAAATCAGCGCCCGCGCCCAGCGGGAAAAACAAACCCGCATGGCATTTCCCGATGAGGATATTTTCCATCTGCCGCCCTTGGACCTTTTGACCGCCGCCCCGGTGGGCGCGGTAAAAAAGGTGAGCGAAAAATCCCTGGAACAGAACGCCCGGCTTCTTGAATCCGTGCTCGCTGATTTCGGCGTCAAGGGCGAGATCGTGAAGGTGCGCCCCGGCCCGGTGGTCACGCTCTATGAATTAGAACCGGCGCCCGGCACCAAAACCTCCCGCGTGATCGGCCTGTCGGACGATATCGCGCGGTCCATGAGCGCCATTTCCGTCCGCAGCGCGGTGATCCCCGGGCGCAATGTGATCGGCATCGAATTACCCAATGCACGGCGCGAAATGGTGTATTTGCGCGAATTGCTGGAGTCCCAAACCTACGAAAAATCCAGCGCCGGGCTGCCTCTGGTGCTGGGCAAGGATATCGGCGGCGGACCCATCATCACCGATTTGGCGCGCATGCCGCATCTGTTGATCGCGGGCACCACCGGGTCTGGCAAATCGGTCGCCATCAACACCATGATCCTGTCGTTACTGTATCGGCTGCCACCGGAGCGCTGCCGCATGATCATGGTCGATCCGAAGATGCTGGAATTGTCGGTCTATGACGATATTCCCCATCTGCTGGCCCCCGTGGTGACCGATCCTTCCAAGGCCGTGGTGGCCTTGAAATGGACCGTGCGGGAGATGGAAAACCGCTACAAGGCCATGGCGCAAATGGGCGTGCGTAATATCACGGGCTATAACAAGCGGCTGGAAGAAGCCCGGCGCAAGGGCGAGGAACTGACCCGCCGGGTGCAAACCGGGTTCGACGATATGGGCCAGCCGGTGTTCGAGGATCAGCCCCTGGGCACCGATCCGCTGCCCTATATCGTGGTGATCGTCGACGAAATGGCCGATCTGATGCTGGTGGCGGGCAAGGATATCGAAGCCGCCATCCAACGCTTGGCGCAAATGGCGCGGGCGGCGGGCATCCACCTGATCATGGCCACCCAGCGGCCCAGCGTGGACGTGATCACCGGCACCATCAAGGCGAACTTCCCGACCCGGATCAGCTTCCAGGTCACCTCCAAGATCGACAGCCGCACCATCCTGGGCGAACAGGGCGCGGAACAACTCCTGGGCCAGGGGGATATGCTCTATATGGCGGGCGGCGGGCGGATTTCCCGCGTGCATGGGCCGTTCGTATCCGACGAGGAAGTGGAAGAAGTGGTCTCCCACCTCAAGGAACAAGCGGTGCCCGACTATGTGGAATCGGTCACCGATGAGGAGGAAAACGCCGCCCCCATCATCGGCATGGGCGATGGCCCGGCGGCGGGTGGCGGTTCCAGCGAAGATGCGCTGTATGATCAGGCGGTGGCCATTGTCGCCCGGGAAGGCAAGGCCTCCACCAGCTTCGTGCAACGGCATTTGCAGATCGGCTATAACCGCGCCGCGCGCATCATCGAGCGCATGGAAGCCGAAGGCGTGGTGACCAAGGCCAACCGGGTCGGCAAGCGGGAAGTGCTGGTCGGCCATCACGGGGAATGACGCCCCCCCTTTCCCTGCACCCATTAAAAGAAAATGACCGTAGCGCAGGGGCGCGTTCCGGTCTTTTTGAGTTGGTTGGTTGTGTAAAGATAGACGGTTTTTTTACGGTGTATTCCGCGTTCAAGGCGCGGAATTTGGGAGAAAAAGGGGAGCCGACTTAGGCGAAGGTATCGGCATATTCCTTCTGCAATTCCTGCTTCAGAATCTTACTCATCTGGTTGCGGAGAAATTCGTCTCGCAAGATGATCTTCTTGGGCTGCTTATATTTGGCCAGCAAACCCGCCAGGTAGTTGGAAAGTGCGTCAAGATCCAAGGAACCGGCGCTTTCGCTTTTAACCGCCGCCATGACGCCCTCGCCAAAATCGGGATGGGGCACACCGAAGACCACCGCCTCGGCGACACCGGGGAAAGCCTCGATCTGGATTTCCACCTCACGCGGATACACGTTGTAGCCGCCAGTAATAATCAGATCCTTGCTGCGCCCGACCAGCCAGAGATAACCATCCTCATCAAACCGGCCAAGGTCGCCCGTATCGAACCAGCCATCGGCGGTCCAATCATCCTTTTTGTCGGGACGGCGCCAATATTCGGCGATGATTGACGTGCCGCGCACCAGCACCCGCCCGACTTCGCCGACGGGGAGGTCGGCGCCATCGCCATCCACGATGCGTATTTCCATGCAGGACAGGGGCTTGCCGACGGAACCGACCCGCGCGCCGCAAAAGCGGCATGACGACGCCCAAATACAGACCATGCCCGTGATAGACCGGCAAAACATGCAACAACCGATCCGCGTCCGTAATCCCCCAGGCGTCGGAAAGCGCGGCCACATTGGAAAGGAGATTCTCATGGGTCAACATGGCGCCCTTGGGCCGACCGGTTGTGCCGGAGGTAAAGAGCATGAGCGCGCCCTGGTCGGCGGCGGGCTTCGCGGGCAAATCGCCAGCGGGAAGCGTCATCAGGTCATCGGCGCCGCCGGTGTCGAAGCGAAACCGCTTCCAGGTCGCATCGCCGGTCCGTTCAACGTCACCCTCGCGATTATCCACCAGAATGGAAGGATCGGCATCCTCGATCAACACGCCCGCCTCGCGGTCGGTAAACTCCGGGTTGATGGGAACATAGATACCGCCAACCCGTGATACCGCAAAAAACAACAGCATATTGCGCGCGGATTTGGGAAGGCGCACGGCGACCCGATCCCCGGGCTTGACACCCGCCGAAACGAGACGGGTGGCGATCCCATCAACAATCTGCTTGCCTTCCGCGTAGGTCAGTTGGGCCGCGTGGTCCTTACCGTCGAACTCGATGAACGCGACCGCATGGGGGCGCAAGGCCGCATGGGTTTCAAAAAGGTCGGCGACGGTGGCAATACCAAAGACAGGAGCATAAGCCATTGGTTTCAGACTCCCTTGAATACGGGTCGTTGTTTGTTGGCGAACGCAATCACGGCGTTGTGGTAATCCTGGCTTTCCTCGCAAATGCGCGCGGCCAGCAAGGCGCTGTCCCAGTCGTGTTCATCGTCAAACAATGACAATTGATGCAGACATGTCTTTGTCGCGGCGATGGTGAGTGGCGCATTGCGCGCAAACTCGGTAGCCGCGCCAACCGTGAAATCGTTGAGATCGGCGGCCGGCAGGATTTCGTTGGCAAACCCGCATTCCAGCGCCTTCTTGGCATCGAACAGTTTGGCGGAAAGGAGTATCTCGGCTGTCACCGGCTTGCCGACCACCTGCATCAAGCTGCGAATCCAATACGGGCTGTAGCCAATTCCCAAACGGGCGGCGGGCACCCCGAATCGCACTGTATCTGCGATGTAGCGCATGTCGCAGGCATTGGCGATAGCCGTCCCGGCACCAACGCAAAAACCGTAAATCTGCGCAATGACGGGCACAGGCAAGGAGGCGATGGCGTCGATGGCGTCCTGTACCAGACTGTTATATTCCTGAGCCTGGTCCGATCCCTACCGAGAGCCGGAAAATTCGCTAATATCGGCACCGGAGGAGAACGCTTCTTCCCCATCCCCACGGAGGATGACGACACGAACATCCTTGTCATCCCGGAGGGCATTCGATGCGGCAACCAGGGCGCGCCACATGCTGCTGGTCATCGCATTGCGGCGACCGGGGTTTGAAAGGGACACGGTGGCAACTCTGTCGGCGATTGAAATATCGACAGATGGCGTATCTTCAGACACCTATACTTCCTCCTCCTGTATAGGGGCCGAAGCCCCTTTTTATTGTTCTGGGACGCCGGTAACGGCGACAAATCCTCCAAGATCAGTGGTCCGCAGCATGACCCGCAGGCGTTCGCCCTGGATCATCATGTGATTGCGCATTTCAATGGCAGCCTTCACTTCGTTGCCCGCCTCCAGCGCCGCGTAGATACGTTCGTGTTCCTCGGCGGATTGGAACAAACGCCCAGGCAGACGACCCTGACTGATACGCAGGAATTCCAATCGATCGCGCAGGCGCAGGGTTTCGTCCTTGAGATAGGCGTTGCCCGCCATGGTGTAGATGGCCTCGTGAAACACCACATTCGCCGCGTAATAGCGGTCGATGTCATCGGCCTCGGCAAACTTGCGGCATTGAACCTGGGCGCCCTGCATACGCTCTAACAGGAAAGGGTCCCGGCGCTTGGCCGCAAGATAGGCGCAGGAGGCTTCCAGTTCGGCCATGGCCTCGAACTGATCCAACATCTCCGCCACGCTCTTTCCCCGCACCACCGGGCGACGCCCGGGCCGAAGCTGCACCAACCCATCCCCGGCCAGGACCCGAATCGCTTCGCGCACCGGCGTGCGGGAAACACCGAATCGTTCGGCCAATCGGCTTTCCGTGATGATGGCGCCGGGGGGCAATTCTCCGGTCAGAATCTCCTTACTCAGGGCCTGGCGCACATGCTCCGCAGGCGACGGTTCCACGCGATTCGAAGGCTTGGACATCTCGATAAAAATCCTTTCGTTCGTGATGTCCAACACCTTAGGGCCCTTTGTTTATGGTTTCTAGCTTCGTGAAACTACATATACATTGAAAAAAATTATGTACAATATTTTTAAAACTGTGTACAAAAAATTTATTCATGTACACTAAGAGCGAAGGCACAATTCGTGTACACTAAGAACGAGCGGGGCGTCGCCTGAACGTTTTGGGCGAGCAAAACAACGTTTCACTTAGGGGGAGGCCAAAGGCCTTGATTCGAAAAATTCTCGAAGGCGTGAGCTTGGCGCTGTTCTGGCTCTGCGCGATCATCATTTTGGTAATGGCGTTATCGGTCACCTACGAGGCCTTGGCCCGCTACCCTTCTAAAGCTTCCCCTGGTGGAACGGATCTACACACCGATCTTGTGTGGCGGCTGGGAAAACCCAGAACTTCGGGAGTCCTTACGGCGCAGCCTTAAAAGCCTACCACCAAAGACCATGCGGGATAGATTGACAACACTTTCAAAATGCCACCCCCCAGAGACCCCTTCCCTTTTGCCCGCCCTGTACCTTCAAGCGGCAAAAGATCGATTGGTTGGCCCTGGGCGTGTGGCGGCGTTTCGCCATTCCTTCCCGAACCTCAGGGTCAAAACCCTGGAGGGGGCCCATTTCCTGCTGCAAACCCAGCCCGCCCCGTGTGCGCAGGAGATCGACAACTTTCTGCAAAGCCTGCTCCCGTGATCCCGAAGCCGTCCTGACAGGCAGTGGATGTTTTCCACATCAATCCCCTGAATTATGGGGATAAACGGGAGAACTGTATGAAATCGTTCTGATAGTTTCGGTGCTGTATCCGTGCCCCCATGTGGAAACATAACAGGAACACGAGACTTGACCAGAGGCGCCGACAGGCCTACATTCTTAGGCCCCTTTTTTGTGTTTCCCGGAGCCATTCCATGCCGCAACTCGCGCCGATCTCGCAGCAGATCTGGGATATGAAGTACCGCTTTAAGCGCCATGACGGCACCCCGGTGGATAAGACCCTGGCGGAAAGCTGGCGGCGTGTGGCGCGCAGCCTGGCGGCGGCGGAATCCGACCCGGCGGCCTGGGAGAACCGGTTCTATGATGCGCTGGAGGATTTCAAGTTTCTGCCCGCCGGGCGAATTTTGTCCGGCGCGGGGACAGACCGCAGCGTCACCCTGTTCAACTGCTTCGTCATGGGCGATATCCCGGACGATATGTCCGGCATTTTCGAAGGGCTGAAGGAAGCCGCGCTGACCATGCAAAAAGGCGGCGGTATCGGCTATGATTTTTCCACCCTGCGGCCCAAGGGTGCGCCGGTCATTGGCGTTGGCGCCGATGCCTCCGGCCCGCTCAGCTTCATGGAAGTGTGGGATGCCATGTGCCGCACCATCATGAGCGCCGGGTCCCGCCGGGGCGCCATGATGGGCGTGATGCGCTGCGACCATCCGGATATCGAAGCCTTTATCGAGGCGAAGCGGGAACCCGGGCGGCTGCGCATGTTTAACCTGTCCGTCCTGGTCACCGATGATTTCATGGCGGCGGTAAAGGAAGATGGGCCGTGGGAACTATCCTTTAATGGCACCACCTACCGATCGGTAAGGGCCCGCGACCTGTGGGATAAGATCATGCACGGCACCTATGATTATGCCGAACCGGGCGTGATCTTTATCGACCGGATCAATGCACTAAATAACCTGTGGTATTGCGAAACCATCCACGCCACCAACCCTTGCGGCGAACAGCCGTTACCCCCCTACGGCACCTGCCTGTTGGGCTCCATCAATCTCGCCCGTCTGGTGGATCAGGCCTTCACGGAAGACGCGGACATCGACGAAACCCGGCTCGCGGATCTGGTGTCGGTCGCCGTGCGCATGCTCGATAATGTGATCGAGGTATCTGATTATCCCCTGCCGCAACAAAAGCATGAGGCGCAAACAAAGCGCCGCATCGGGCTCGGCATCACCGGGCTCGCCGATGCGTTGATCCTGTGCGGCGCGCGCTATGGTGGCAAGAAATCCATCCAACTGGCAGACCGCTGGATGCATGTGATCCGCGACGCCGCCTATGGGGCCTCAGCCGCCCTCGCCCAGGAAAAAGGGGCCTTCCCGCTCTATGATGCGGAAAAATACCTGGCGGGCGCCTTCGTGAAATCCCTCGACCAGGAGACCCGCGCGGCCATTGCCGATCACGGCATCCGCAACAGCCATCTGGTTTCCATCGCGCCCACGGGGACCATCTCCTTGCTGGCGGATAATGTGTCGTCCGGCCTGGAGCCCGTGTTCAGCTTCTCCTATTCCCGGTCTGTGCTTATGCCCGATGGCACCCGCAAGGAGGAAGAGGTCAGCGATTTCGCCTATCGCAGCTACCGCACCACCCATGGCCAGGGCGATCTACCTGATTATTTCGTGGATGCCCAGCAGCTGTCCCCCGGCGATCACCTGGTGATGCAAGCCAAGGTACAGGAATACGTGGATAGCTCTATTTCCAAGACCATCAATGTGCCTGAAAGCATCGCTTTCGACAGCTTCAAGAACATCTATCTCGAAGCCTATGAATTGGGCTGCAAGGGCTGCACCACCTATCGCCCCAATGATATCACCGGGTCGGTATTGAGCGTGAAGCCGGAGAAATCCCAGCAATCCGGCCCCGAAAGCCAGGAAGAACTACCCCTGGTGATGCCCAACGCCAATCATCCCCCGGCGCCGATCCCGGCGGACGGAGATGAGGGCGCCAAGGTGCATCGGCTTACCCAGCCGCTAGACCGGCCCGAGGTGCTGCCCGGCGCCACCTACAAGGTGCGCTGGCCGGAAAGCGAACATGCCATCTACATCACCCTGAACGATATCGTGCAAGATGGCCGCCGCCGCCCCTTCGAGGTGTTTATCAATTCCAAGGATATGGAGCATTACGCCTGGACCGTGGCGCTGACCCGGATGATTTCCGCCGTGTTCCGGCGGGGTGGTGATGTGTCCTTCGTGGTGGAAGAACTGAAGGCGGTTTTCGATCCCCGGGGCGGCCATTGGATGGGCGGGCGCTATGTACCCTCCTTGTTGGCCGCCATTGGCGATGTGATCGAAAAGCATATGATCACCATTGGGTTCCTATCCGCGCCCGGCACATTGGCGGAGGATGCGCCGGACGTAACCCGACAGGTGGTGAATATGCCCCTGGCCTCAGACCCGGAACCAGCCACCCCCCCCAGGACGGATTCCCGTTTCAAGCATTGCCCGAAATGCCAACAGCCCAGCTTGATCCGGCAGGAAGGCTGCAATTCCTGTGCGTCCTGCGGCTATTCCAAATGCGGGTAAGGCGCGGACCCCATTCAGGTCAGGAATCATCCTCGCCGAACTGAGTGCGTTTGTTGATCAGATGGGTCGAGGGAAATTTGTTGCTGCCATAGCGTAGCAGCAGCACGGCGATGGCCAAGATCAGAATGGCGCCGGAGAGAATCAGTGTGTGAATGTCTGCGGTCACTGTCGCTTCGCCGATCTCGTGGCGTTCATGCTGTGCATTGATCCCGCCGATCATCAGGCGCGTTAAAGCGGTGATGGCGATATAGATCAGAAACCGGACCGGCATATGGTTCGTCTTGAAATAGATGCCGACCATGGCACCCAGTTCCAAATAGATGAACAACAACAAGATATCCTCGACCGTGCCATGTCCGGAGAGAATCATCTTGAGGAAAGCCAACACGGCGGCATAGACCACGGCGGCGCCGATGGCGAAGAGGGCCATGAGGTGGAAACCATCCACCAGCAGATTGCCGATATCATCAGCATAGATCTGCATTTTCTTGTTGATCTCCCGGCCCCGCCCGATGAGTCGCTTCATGATGCCTTACCCCGTATTTGCCGCTGCGGTTGCCGCGGCCAATGCCTTGTGCAGCGGGCTATCGCCGATCCCCAACTCATCCAAATGCATGACCGTGTTGGTTAAATATTCCAACGCCGTCCCCCCGGACCCGACCCCCGTTCGCAGCAGACGAACGATTGTCGAGATGTCCAATCGGCCCGCATATTGGTCCGACTCCTTGCGCGCCACATAAGTATATACGGGAAACAGCTCTCCGTCCGCCCTTGCGGGCAACCAACGGGGCTCGTAAACGTCGCTGATCAGTTCCCGCGCATCCAGATAGTCGGTCACCGCTTGCCGGTCTGCCGCCGCGACGCGAAAGGCGATCCCTTTGCAGCAACCACCCCGATCCAGCCCCAAAACCAACCCTGGTTGTTCCGGCGTTCCCCTGTAAAAATGGGAAAAAACGCAGAGCGCGCGGTGAAAGCCGTAGATCCGCGCCGGGCGCCGTTCCTGATACGGAAAATCCGGCCGCCACATGAGCGAACCGTACCCAAACACCCAAAAATCCCCATTCGCCTTCATAATGCCGTTTTGCCCCCTTTTGCTTTGCCATGCAAGGCTGGCAACTTATGTTAGGATCATGAAGCAACCGCAACCGACCCCCGCCCCGAAAGCCGCCTCCAAAAAAGCCCTTGGGGCGATCCTCTTTGTTGTTCTTCTGGCCGGTTGTGGTCTCGGGGGCTATTGGATCTATTGGAACCATACGGCGGGGATATTCCGCCAATCCGTCGACATTTGGTTCGCGGAACAACGCGCCCGAGGCCATCTGGCGGGATATGACAGCCTGGAGGTGTCGGGCTTTCCAATGCGGATCGATGCCCGCCTGCGGGGCGCGACATTGGTCGACGGCGGCGGGCGCTGGGGCTGGATTCCCCCGGAGATTACCGGTACCGCCCGCCCGTGGACCCCGCTGGACATCACCGCCAACGCGCCCGGCACCCACCGTTTCACGATTAAGGAAGGGGAGCGCCGCCTCGATCTCGTGGGGGAGGTGGATATCTTCACGCTGCAGTTCGTCAGCCATTTCGGCAAAGGCCTACAACAAGTGACCGGCCTGGTGAACAAGCTGGAAGTGAGAACCACCGGCGGCGCGGTCCTTGCCTCGGCCCGCCGCATGGCCGGCGCGATCACCCGATTGGAAACCGACAAGCCACCCGGTGCGTCTCCCCCCTTTGCCAGATTCTCCGGCGAAGCCATCGACTTGGTGCTCCCGCCAGGCCTGGACCTTCCCTTCGGGCCCGAGGTCAAGCGAATCGCCGCGCGGGGGAAAATCCTTGGAGAAATCCCCCCCTCCCCCACCGCTCGGCAGTTGCGCGCCTGGCGTTCCGTTGGTGGGAGCATTGCCCTTGAAAAGCTGGATGTGCAGTACGGCGCGGTCACCGTGGACGCGCGCGGCAATCTCGCGCTGGATACCGACTTGCAGCCACAAGCCGCATTGACGGCAGAAATCGAGGGTTTCGAGGCGATCTTGGCGGCCCTGCAGGAACGGGGCGCCCTGAAGCCCCAGGAAGCCGCCATGGCACAGGTGTTTTTGGGCGCCTTGGCGAAAGAACAACCGGATGGGCGTAAAACCGTGCGCGTGCCCATTGCCCTCAATCAAGGGGTGTTGAGCGCGGGTCCGATGAAATTGTTGCGCCTGCCGCCCCTCCAATGGCGCGGCGCGGGGGCGCCCCGCATCCAATCGGGCCCCACAGACTTAGCACCGGTACAGAAAACCGCATTACCGCCTGCGGATTAATCCCGCCTATTCGGCGCCGCCATCCTTCTGCTTGACCCATTCCGGCTGATCTTGGCGGGCGTCGATAATTTCCCGCCGGACCGCCCGGGTGCGGGTAAACAGGTCGAACAATACATCACCTTCACCCCAGCGGATCGCCCGTTGCAGGGCGGTCAAGTCTTCGGAAAAGCGTTGCAACATCTCCAAGACCGCCTCCTTATTGGCCAGAAACACATCCCGCCACATGGTGGGGTCCGAGGCCGCGATGCGGGTAAAGTCCCGGAAGCCCGAGGCCGAAAACCGCACCACTTCCGCCTGAGTATCCGCTTCCAGGTCCGTCGCCGTGCCGACGATGGTATAGGCGATCAAATGCGGCAGGTGGGAGGTGATGGCCAACACCTTGTCATGATGCGTGGCATCCATGATTTCCACCATGGAGCCCAGGCGCTGCCACAGGGCGGTCACAGCCGCCACCGCATCGGCATCGGCGCCCGATGGCGGGGTGAGCACCACCCAACGGTCAAAGAACAACTCCGCAAAACCACTGGCCGGGCCGGAATGCTCCGTTCCCGCGATGGGGTGGCCGGGCACGAGATGCACGCCCGCCGGTATATGCGGGGCAAGGTCTGTAAGGGCCGTTTGTTTGACGGACCCCACGTCACTGACGATCGCGCCGGGTTTGAGGGAGGCGCTGATAGCCGCCCCCACAGCGGCATAAGCGCCCAGGGGCGTGCAGAGGATCACCAGATCGGCCCCGGCCACCGCAACACCCGCCGCCGCCTCATACCGATCCCCGAGACCCAGGGCCTCGGCCTCGGCGAGAATGCCCGGGTCGGCATCATGGATCACCAACTGGCCAACGGCACCCGACGCCTTCATGCCGCGCGCGAGGGAGGAGCCGATCAGGCCGATGCCGATCAGCGTCGCTTGCGCAAATAGCGGCTGTCCTTGATCACTCATTGCGCCATGAAGGTGGCAAGCGCATCTGCCACCATCCGGTTTTCATCGTCCTGGCCGATGGTGATGCGCAAGGAATCCGGCAGTTTATACCCCGCCATGCGGCGCACGATGATCCCCTTGGATTTCAGGAAAGCATCCGCCGCAGCGGCGGTTTTCCCCCCGGTCTCGGGGAACCGCGCGAGAATAAAGTTGCAATAGCTGTCGGGCACAATCAACCCGGCCCGCCGCAGTTTTTCAGACAGCCAGGCAATCGCCGTGTCGTTATGAATGCGGCTTTTTTCCAAGAACCCCCGATCAAACAACGCCGCCAAGGCGGCCGCCTGCGCCGGGCTCGACACGTTGAACGGCCCGCGCACCCGGTTCAAAACATCGGCGATTTCCGCGGAGCAATAGGCCCAGCCGACCCGCGCCCCGCCCAGGGCGAAGATTTTCGAAAAGGTCCGGGTCATCACCACATTGGCATGGTCCCGCACCAGCGCATCACCGTTGCCATAGTCATTGCGGCTGACATATTCCGCATAGGCCGCGTCGATCACCAGCACCACATGGTCGGGCAGCCCGGCATGCAGCCGCTGCAATTCATCGGCGGTCAGATAGGTACCCGTCGGATTATTGGGATTGGCGATGAACACCAGCCGGGTTTTATCGGTGACCGCCGCCAACAGCGCATCCACATCGGCGCAAAGATCGGTTTCCGGCGCCGTTACCGGCGTGGCGCCCGCGCTTTTCGCCGCGATGGGATACATCAAAAAGCCGTGGTAGCTGTACAGCACCTCATCCCCCGGCCCGGCATAGGCGCGGCACAGCAGCGTAATTAGTTCGTCCGATCCGGCACCGATAACCAACCGATCCGCTGGATAGCCGAAAACACTCTCCAACGCCTCGCGCAGGGCCGTGCAGCTACCATCCGGATAGCGATGCAGGGTCGCCCCCGCCGCCGCGTAGGCTTCCACGGCCTTGGGAGAGGGCCCAAAGGCGCCCTCGTTAGAGGCGAGCTTGATAATCCGGTCCACACCCGGAATTTTCGATTCACCCCCCACATAGGGCGAAATATCCATGACGCCGGGGCGGGCGATCGGCGGGGTCATTTTTCGTAACTTCCTTATTTTTCTCGGCGATTTTAATCCAGGTCTTCTTCCGTCAGGGGCTGTGCATAACCGCCCAGGGGAATGAGCCGGATTTCCTTATCGGCGAGCCGCATCTTGAGGGACTCGAGCCGGGGGTCGCCTTCGGTGAGATAATCGTCGGTTTCCACCATCTTAAACCAAACTTCGGGCCGTTCGTCATCATGCCAGTCATAGATGACCTTGGCGGAAATCCCCGCTTCGCCGCAGGCGGTTTTCAACCGCTGAATACCGAGGCTGCGCTTGCCATCCACGGCGAAGAAAGAATGGTCCTTCCCGGAATATCCCTGATTGACCCGGCAGATCGCCAAGGCATCCAGGGCGACGGTGGATTTTTCCACCGGCGGGGCGAAGGGCAGGCGGGCGATGATGCGCGGCGCATCGGCGCTGGTGAACACCAAATGCCGCCACCAGGGGTCCAGATCGCCCTGGAACGGGAAGGGCAAAATCCCCACCGTGGCCTCGCCAGACCGCACCGCCTCGATCACCCGGCGAACAGAGGCATGGCCGGTCATATTGGTGAAGGCGCCATATTGATTGCGGGCAAGCTGCCAGTAGCCGCCCATATGCTCCGGCGCGTAAACGGCCACGGAGAACGGCCCCTCGAAGCTGAGCGTGGCGATGATCAGCTCGCGCCAGATGCGCACCAGTTCCCGCTTGGGGAAGGCGCCCTCATGGCGTTCGATCAACCGGTTGATGATCCTGGCTTCCCGGGCGGGCCGGATCTTGATCGGCTCGCCTTCCTTCAAAGACCGCACTTTTTCGACGATCTTGGTCCGCCGAATGATGAGATCGTGGATCGCATCATCGACGGTATCGATTTCCCGGCGTACCGCGTCCAGAGCTTTTTGGTCTACGGCCATAGGTGTTTGTGTTCCCCTCATCTTTAGAACGCATAGTGATAGTCGCGCCTTCGGCTAAAATCAAAGAAAACGTTAGCGGGAAAGTCGATTCCCCTGTTAGATAGGCGCGCTCGACACAGCTGTCCGTATATATAGACCATGACCACAGAGGCGACCCCCATTTCCGCGCAGGATATCCCCGATCCCGGCAACAGCATGACCTTCGGGCCAGAGGCGCCGTTGCCCCTGGATTGCGGCGTGGTGATGGACAATTACACCATCGCCTACCAGACCTACGGTACCCTCAACAGTGATAAATCCAATGGCATTTTGGTGTTTCATGCGCTGACCGGGGATCAATTTGCGGCAGGCACCAACCCGGTCACCGGCAAGGACGGCTGGTGGAGCATGGTCATCGGCCCCGGAAAATCCGTGGATACGGATCGCTATTTTATCATCTGCGCCAATGTGATCGGCGGCTGCATGGGGTCCAGCGGCCCGAAAGACATCAACCCGGCGACCGGCCAGCCCTGGGCGTTGACCTTCCCGGTGATCACCATCGCCGACATGGTCCGCGCGCAAACCAAGCTGCTGGATCGGCTGGGCATCGATAAATTGTTTGCGGTGATCGGCGGGTCCACCGGTGGCATGCAAGCCTTGGAATTCGCCGCGTCTTACCCGGATCGCGCCCATGCCTGCGTGCCCATCGCCACGGCTTCATCCCAATCGGCGCAGAATATCGCGTTATACGAAGTGGGGCGGCAGGCGATCATGGCCGACCCGGAATGGCGCAACGGCAACTACCTGGTCGACGGCACCGTGCCCCGCCGGGGCCTGTCGGTGGCGCGCATGGCGGCGCATATCACCTATATGTCGAAAGAGTCCTTGCACGACAAATTTGGACGACGGCTTCAGAACAAGGCGGCGCTCGGCTTCGGATTCGACACGGATTTCCAGGTGGAAAGCTATCTGCACCACCAGGGCAGCAGCTTTGTCGACCGGTTCGATGCCAACAGCTATCTCTATGTGACTCGGGCCATGGACTATTTCGACCTGGACAACCGCCATGGCGGCATTTTGGCCAATGCCTTCGCCGGCACGCCCATGCGTTTTTGCGTGGTGTCTTTCACCAGCGACTGGCACTACACTACCGACGAGGCCCGCGCCATCGTGCATGCCCTGAACGCGGGCGGCGCCAGCGTCAGCTTCGCGGAGATCGAGACCGACAAAGGACATGATGCCTTCTTGATGGTGGAACCGGAATTCCACAAGGTCTTGCGCGGCTTCCTGGAAGGCACTGCCCGCCGCATTGCCGCCGGATTGCAATCATGAGTGCGGAGCATCGCCGCAAATCGATCCGCGTCGATCAGCAGTTGATCGCGGATATGATTGACCCCGGCAGCAAGGTGCTGGACGTCGGCTGCGGCGATGGCACGTTGCTGTCTTATCTGTTTCAGGAAAAAAAGGTGGATGGGCGCGGGCTGGAGCTCAGCGTCGCCGGGGTGAACGCCTGCGTTGCCGAAGGCCTGTCGGTGATTCAAGGGGATGCGGATCAGGACCTTATCCATTACCCAACCCAGGGGTTTGATTACGTAATTTTGAGCCAGACCCTGCAGGCCATGCGGGCGCCCCGCACCGCCGTGCAGCAGTTGTTGCGCATTGGGCGCCGGGCCATTGTGTCGTTCCCCAATTTTGGCCATTGGCGCGTGCGCTCGCACCTGTTTTTCAAGGGGCGCATGCCGGTCAACGACTCCCTGCCTTATGAATGGTACGACACGCCCAATATCCATTTTTGCACCATTCGCGATTTCGTGGTGCTGTGCGAGGAATTGGGCATCACCATCGAACGGTCCATCGCTTTGGATGCGGATGGCAACACCCGGGGCATCCGGTCTGGCCTGCTGATGGCGAACCTGTTCGGTGAGCAGGCGGTGTTTCTGCTAAAAGGCGCAAAAGATAGAGGTTAGCACCCTCCTTTTTCATCTGAAATGAAACTTGCATCTCGCAAGAATGCGCTGAAATTGCAGCTTACTTTTAAAATGAAAGCACGTCGCTGCGTCGCCTGTCGGGATGGCTTTTTGACAGCTTCCTGCTGCGCGATGCCGGGGAGATCGGATTCCTTCCTTGCATCCGCGCGCGGCCCGGAAATAATGGCCCCCGCACACTAGCGCAGAAATATGAAGGACCCCGCTTATGATTCCCCGTTACAGCCGACCGGAGATGACCAGCATTTGGGAACCGGCCAACCGGTTCCGCATCTGGTTTGAAATTGAAGCCCATGCCTGCGATGCCCTGGCCGATCTGGGGGTCATCCCGAAAGAGGCTGCGGCGGCGGTCTGGGAGCGGGGCAGCAAACCCTATACGCCGGAGCGCATCGCCCGCATCGATACCATCGAGCTGGAAACCAAACATGATGTCATCGCCTTCCTGACCGAGCTCGCCGAACAAGTGGGCGAGGAAGCCCGCTTCGTGCATCAGGGCATGACCTCGTCGGATGTGCTGGATACCTGCCTTGCGGTGCAGCTCACCCAGGCGGCGGATCTTTTGCTGGCGGATATTGATGCGGTGCTGGAAGCATTGAAGGAACGGGCAGTGGAGACCAAAATGGTCCCCTGCATTGGGCGCAGCCATGGCATCCATGCGGAGCCCACCACCATGGGCCTGAAATTTGCGCGTTTCTATGCGGAGTTCAGCCGGAACAAGGACCGGCTCATCGCGGCGCGGACGGATATCGCCACCTGTGCCATTTCCGGCGCAGTGGGCACCTTTGCCAATGTCGATCCAGCAGTCGAAGAACATGTGGCCGAGCGGCTGGGCCTGCGCCCCGAGCCGGTTTCGACCCAGGTGATCCCACGGGACCGCCACGCGGCCTTTTTCGCGACATTGGGGGTTATCGCCAGCTCCATGGAGAACCTCGCCACCGAGATCCGCCATCTACAGCGCACGGAAGTGCGCGAAGCCCAGGAATATTTTGCGCCGGGGCAGAAAGGCAGCTCTGCCATGCCCCATAAACGCAACCCGATTCTGACCGAGAATATTACCGGCCTTGCGCGCATCGTGCGGTCGGCCGTGGTGCCCGCATTGGAAAACGTGGCCCTGTGGCACGAGCGGGATATTTCCCATTCCTCCGTCGAGCGGATGATCGGCCCCGATGCCACCGTGACGTTGGATTTCGCCCTGCGACGGCTGGCCGGGGTGGTGAAAAAACTGGTGGTTTATCCGCAAAACATGCGTGATCAGATCAATGCCTTCGGCGGCATCCATGACGCACAGCGGGTGCTCCTGTTCCTGACCCAAAACGGGGTAAGCCGGGAAGCCGCCTATAAAATCGTGCAACGCAATGCCATGCGGGTTTGGAAAAGCTTTGGCATCGATCCCGATAATCCGGATACCCCCGCCGCCCTGGACGATGACGACCGGGAGGCCGCCACCTTGGAAAACCGGCTGTTCTTTTTCCTTTCCAAGGATGCGGAACTGGCGCAAAGCCTGGATGTGAAGGATCTGGAGCGGTTGCTGGAAGAAGATTCCCTGGATTATCACCGCAAACGGGTGGACGCCATTTTCACCCGCGTGTTCGGCGATGCCTCTGCATGACCCCGCGCCTGGAATTCGAATATTGCACCCAGTGCCGCTGGATCCTGCGGGCGGCCTGGATGGCGCAGGAAATGCTGGTGACCTTCGATACGGATTTGGGGGAAGTGGCCCTGGTGCCCGGCACCGGCGGCATTTTCGAGGTCCGCTTGGATGGGGAAACCCTGTTTTCCCGAAAAGCCGAGGGGCGGTTTCCGGAGTCCAAGGAGATCAAGCAGTTGGTCCGGGATCGGATCGACCCAGACCGCGACCTGGGCCATAGCGACGAGCGCTAGTTGGGGCTTTCAAAGCCCCGTAAACTGCGACTCTCGCGCTTTCAGAGCCTCGAAAAAGAAATCCGCGCAGACCCGCACTCTGTGCGATCGCAGGATATCTTGCTGGCACAGGACCCAAAGGTCGACGGAAAGGGGCGTCCCCGGCGCCGCCAGGCGCTGCAACCCAGGCTGGGCATCCCCGACGTGACGGGGCAGCACTGCCAGCCCTTGGCCGCCAGCGGCGAAGGTGCCCAGACTGACGAAGCTGTCGGCGCGCAAGGAAATGGCGCTTTCGGGGACATTTTGCCGATACCATTCCCCCACCACCGACTGAGCCAGGGGACCTTCCAGCCCTAACCAGGGGAAGACCGACCAACCGATATCACCGTTGATCTTTAACTCAACGCCACCATTTTCTAATGCTGCGTTT
>JBMYUJ010000042.1:0-27437 GCA_049605255.1 Magnetospiraceae bacterium | reverse complement strand
GGCACCGCGCGCTCTCAGCTCAAGGAAGTGTTTCGGAAAACCGGATGCCGCCGCCAGTCGGAACTGGTGCATCTCATTCTTTCTGGTCCGGCGGCTTGGGCCGGAAACGGATAAGGTATGCGGTTTTAAAGGTAATCCCTGAGCATTGCCGCCATGGGGATATCTGCCGGGGGCAGCGGCAATGAAAGGAGCTGCGACGGGCGCACCCATTTCAGCACTTGGTCTTCTTGGGCGGTGACCATGCCGCGCCAGGTGCGGCAGGCAAATAACGGCATCAGGAGATGGAAATCCTCATACGCGTGAGAGCCAAAGGTGAGGGGGGCAAGGCAGCTTCGGGTCACGTCGATCCCCAGTTCTTCCTTTAGTTCCCGCACCAGGGCGGCTTCCGGGGTTTCATCTTCATGCACTTTGCCGCCGGGAAATTCCCAAAGCCCCGCCAAATGCTTCCCCGGGGGGCGTTGCGCCATCAGGATGCGGCCATCAGCGTCGATCAAGGCAACCGCGACCACCAGGAGAGTGGGGAGTGCGTCTTGCCGCGGCTGTTCCGCAGCATCGAAGCAACTGCTATCAGGACCGGTAATCGGCATTGATGTCGATATAGCCATGGGTGAGATCGCAGGTCCAGACCGTGGCGCGGCCGTCGCCGATGCCCACATCCACCAGGATGTCGATTTCCTGGCCCTTCATATGGGCGGCAACCGGCGTTTCATCGTACCCGTCCACCGCCAATCCTTTTCGGGCGACCGTATGGCCGCCCACATCGATGGAGAGGCGATCCCGGTCGGCGGCCTCGCCGGCCTTGCCCACGGCCATGACGATACGGCCCCAATTGGCATCCTCCCCCGCGATCGCCGTTTTCACCAGGGGGGAATTGGCAATGCTGAGCCCAATGCGCTTCGCCGCCTTGTCATTTTCCGCGCTGGTTACCGTAATGGTGACGAACTTCGTCGCGCCTTCGCCGTCGCGCACCACCTGATGGGCAAGATCGCGACAAATATCCGCCAGCGCTGCGGCAAATCCCTTCAATTTCGGGTCGGAGGCCGCTTCCACCGGTTCATTTTGGGCCTTGCCGGTGGCAAAGATCAAGAGGCTGTCGCTGGTGGAGGTATCGCTGTCCACGGTGATGCAGTTGAAGGATTTCTCTACAGCGGGCAGCAACAAATATTGCAAAACAGACGCGGGAAGCGCCGCATCGGTCGCCAGATAGACCAGCATGGTCGCCATGTCCGGGGCGATCATGCCGGCGCCTTTGGCGATGCCGTTAATGGTTACGGTGGTCTCGCCGATCTTGGTGGTCCGTGTGGCACCCTTGGGATAAGTATCGGTGGTCATGATCGCCTGGGCGGCAGCAGCCCAGCGATCCGCGTGTAGTTTGCCCGCGAGTTGCTCCATGGCAGCGGTAATTTTTTCATCGGGCAAGGCTTCCCCGATGACCCCCGTTGAAGACGCGAACACCTGTTCTGGCGCGCAATTCAGCACCGCCGCCGCACTGTGGACGGAGCGTTCCACCGCCTCGAAGCCCTTGTTGCCCGTAAAGGCGTTGGCATTGCCGGAATTTACCAATAATCCCCGCGCTTTACCGCCGCATATATGCGAACGGCACCAATCTACAGGGGCGGAGGCGCATTTCGACTTGGTAAAGACTCCGGCGACGGTGGTTTCCGGATCAAAGGCGCCGAGGAGCAAATCCGCCCGCCCGGCATATTTAATTCCGGCTTCCACGGTCGCCAGTCGCACCCCCCGAATGGGCGGCAGGTGGGGAAATTGATCGGGGGCGAGCGGCGACTTGGCAGCCATGGCTACTTCTTCGACTCCTCTTTGGGTTCTTCCGCATCCGCAGCGGTTATTTCCGTGCCATCCAGATTGAACTTGGTCACGGCGACTTTGCCCCGTAGCTCGGCGATATACTTGTCGCTGACTTGACGGGCGAGAGTGTTGCGCAATTCCGCTTCGGATTCTTCAAAGGTGGGCGGTTCGGTCTTGCGCCGGTCATTGACCTGAATAACATGCCAACCAAACTGGGTCTGCACGGGTTCTTCGGAGAAAGTTCCAACCTTCATGCCGAAGGCCGCATCGCCAAATTCCGGCACCATGGCGCCTTGGGTGAAGTACCCCAGATCGCCGCCGTTGGGGCCAGACGGGCCGGTGGATTTTTCCTTGGCCAATTCGACGAAATCCGCGCCGCCTTTCAGGGCTTCGATCACTTCCTTCGCCGCTTCTTCGGTTTCCAGCAGAATATGAGACGCCTTGATCTCGTCCTCCGGCGGGGTCCCGGCAACCTTGGCCTCATATGCTTCGCGAACCAGGTCATCCGTCACCGCTTTTTCCACATGGTCGGTGATGATCATGTTTTGCAAAAGCTGCTCTTCCACCCGGCGCAAATTTTCCTTCACTTCCGGTTTTTCCGCATACCCTTCCGCGCGGGCCGCATCGGAGAGGATCCGCCGGTCGACCACGGAGTCCAGCAACATGGGATAGATCATCTCGAAGGGGAGCTGCTGATATTGCTGCGGCAGCAGGGGGAGGACGGCGCGAACGTCGCTTTGCCGGATTTCCTGGCCATTTACGGTCGCGGCGATCGGGTCCGCATCATCTTGGGCCCAGGCGACGGCGGAAATCAGGGTTCCCACCGACAAGAGCGCGGCGGGAAGGAGCTTGTTCAAATAGGTCATTCGGGGGGTCCTTTTGGTGGTGGGGGCCAACGGCCGCGCCGGGGGCCCGCCTGGAAAGGCGAAGGGGTTGCTTAGCGCTGGCGAGAAATCATTGGACCGACTGCAGGAAAGAGATCACCGCCTGATTGAAGGCCTGAGGTTGCTGTAATCCACATTGATGGGAAGCCTCTTCAAGGACCACAAGATCGGAGCCGGGGATCGCCGCATGGAGTGCTTCCGCAGCCGCGACCGGCGTGCCGGGGTCTTCCCGGCCCACGATGATGCGGGTCGGTACGGAAATGCCGCCCAGCGCTCCCAGGGTATCTAGTTTTGGAATCGCCTGACAGCAACCGATAAATCCACTGACAGGGGTTTCCAGGATCATGGCGCGGACGAAGTCGAGGGTTGGGCCGCCGGTTTCCTGAAAGGCCGGGGTAAACCAGCGGCTCAGGGTGCCATCGGCCTGGGTTTCCATGCCCCCGGCATTGACGGCGGCGATGCGCTCCTCCCACATGGGGGCGGCTTGCGGCGGGACCAGCCCCGAGGTACTGCTCAGCACCATGCCGCGCAACAGGCGCGAATGGCGCAGCGCTAGATATTGCCCAATCATGCCGCCCATGGAGAGGCCGACAAAGAACACCGGACCAACGTCCAAGGCCTCGATCAAGGCCGCAGTTTCATCCGCCATGGATTCTAGCGTGTAGGGTCCCTCGGGAGCGTCGGACCCGCCATGGCCCCTGCTATCGTACCGAACGACGAGAAAATTGTCGGAAAGCGCGGCGGCCTGGGGCGCCCACATGTTGAGATTTGTGGCGAGGGAATGGCTGAGGACCACCACCGGCCCGTCTTCGCGCCCTTCAATGGTATAATGAAGGGAATTACCGTCAACATCCAGCTTCATAGGTCGAAAACGCCTCCGAAATCGCAGTGCCGGACATTAGCCGGTTCCGCGTGTTTCGCCAAGGGGTCAACGTAGAATCGCGGGGAGCATCCGCAAACTGTTGGTTGCAGGCCATTCCTGCTCACGTGCGTATTTGGCTAGGATATCAAGGCGTTCCGTCGATCCGGGATGGGTGGAAAGGTAGCTGCTCCCTTTAAGGAGAGCGCTCTCCTCTTGGCGCCGGAACAACAGGAAAATCTCGTTATACCCGTTCACGCCGCGATACAGGCCCTGGAGTGCCGCGAGGGCGTCCCGATCTGCCTCCCGCTCATCATCGCGGCTGAAGGCGAGAACGCCAAGAGTTGCCGTGCCTCCGGCCCAGGTCTCCACCTCTACATTGCCGCCCATGGCCACTGCGTAGAGCAGGCTTAGGAGAACGCCGGCGGTAACGCGGCGGATCACATGGCGTCGTTTTATATGAGCGATTTCATGGGCTAGAAGGAAGGCGAGGGCGTTCTCGCTTTGCAGCTTGTCCAGCAGACCGGTGAGCAAGATGATATGCCCGCCGAAGGTGGCGAAGGCATTTTCAGCGGGTTCATCTACCAGATGAATGAAGATGGCCATTTCCGGCGGTAGGTCCATGGTCACCGCGATTTTATTCGCAAGCGCCTGTACCGTTTGTTGCTTTTCAAGCAACGGATCGGTCGGTTCGAGCGGGGTAAACGGGTCGCCGAAATATTTCTGCTCCCAGGCGAAGGGAATCCATTCTCCAGCCCAAGATCCCAGGTGAAAAACGAGGACGGTAACGCCGAGCATGGCGGCGATCCCGGCAACCAATAAGACGAGGAAATCCTTGATGACAAAGCGCGCGCCGGGATCGTTAATTCCTTCAGGCGGTTGCTGATTGCTGTACTCCATGGCGCGGATCTAGGCTCGTTTGATGGCGGTACCGTAGACCACGACCTCGATACAGGTGATTCCGCGCGTGCCGGTGCCGCCGATGGCCATGGTGGCATATTTGACGTTGAAGACGGAATCTGCGCCGGTCTCGGCCGCCCGTGCCTTCATGCGCAAAACCGCTTCCCGCCGTGCGCGGTCGAGCAAGCCTTCATAAGAGGCCACACGCCCCCCGAAGATCTGCCGCAAGGAGGCGGCGATTTGAAGAAAATAATCGTTGGAAATGGCGGCTTCGCCGCTCACCAATCCCAATTGATGACAGCCGGCGGGAACGCGGCGGTCGCTGAACACCAGAAGGCCCGCCATCTCCGTTTCGCGCGATAGCAACGACGCCCGATGCCGCCGTTCCACGATGCGCCCGGAGATGAAACCGAGGACCAGTAGAAACAGAAATATACCGATATTGATGTACTGTTCGTACATCGGCGGTTACCCCTGGCCCGGTTCCGGTGGGCCCAGCTTAACAGCGGTGCCGTAGGCGAGAATTTCCGCTGCGCCCTGCACAATGGCCGAGGTGGAGAGCCGCACATTGATAATGGCGTTGGCGCCCAGCGCCGCCGCCTGTTGCTCCATCCGCTGCAGCGAATCGGTGCGGGCATCTTCCAGCAATTCAGTGTAGCCCTTCAATTCACCGCCAACGATGTTTTTCAGGCCCGCCATGATGTCGCGCCCAAAATGCTTGGCGCGCACGGTCGAGCCCTGGACAAGGCCCAAATGGGCGACGATCTGGCGTCCCGGCACGGTTTCGATGTTCGTGATGATCATAATACGATGCGAGCCTCCAAGATCGTTGCCCATGCTGAAAGGGCGGGGGGGGTATCAATCGGATTCGGCCAAAACCTCATCCAGGTAGGTGACCAGTTTTTCGCGGATTTCCGCCTCGGAAATGTTCACGCCGTGGGTGGCGATATCAGCCATCACTTTGCGAATCACGTCTTCATCACCCGGTTCATCCAGATCCGCGAGAACCACATCCTTGGCATAGGATTCCGCCTCTCCCCCTTGCAGATTGAATTGTTCCGCCAGCCACAGGCCGAGCTTCTTGTTGCGCTTGGCCAGCGCCTTGAAGTCAGCTTCATGTTTGCGGGCATGATCATGCTCGTGGGAGCGACCCTTTTTTTCGAGAACCATTTGCGCCTTTCCCTTCTGTTGCTCGTTTGCGCCGCCGCTTGCGCGGCTACCGGATCCTATACAAACCGGGTTTCAAACGGAACCTAGCACAAGACGTCGCGCATCACATCTCCTTGCGTGGCGTGGCGCGTGAAGTTTGCAACGGCAGACCGATCTTTCTCCTTCAGGCGCGCAATATGTTCTTTGAGTGTTCCTTTTTACGGTCGTGAGGGCGGACAATTTTCCGACTCGCCACAATCGGGGATATGCCCCATATATAGTGCCTTGGAAAAACCACCCCTTTAGCGGCAATTGCCATGAAATCCATCAGTGTCCGTGGCGCGCGGGAACATAACCTGCGCAATGTGGATGTGGACATTCCCCGGGACAAATTGACGGTCATTACCGGTCTGTCTGGTTCTGGAAAATCCTCCCTCGCGTTCGATACCATCTATGCGGAAGGGCAGCGGCGCTATGTGGAATCGCTTTCGGCCTATGCCCGTCAGTTCCTGGAACTGATGCAAAAGCCGGATGTGGATTCCATCGAAGGATTGTCGCCTGCCATTTCCATCGAGCAGAAAACCACCAGCCGCAATCCCCGATCCACGGTGGGCACAGTGACAGAGATCCAGGATTACATGCGGCTTCTGTGGGCGCGGATCGGTGTGCCGCATTCTCCCGCCACCGGCCTGCCCATCGAAAGCCAAACCGTCAGCCAGATGGTCGATAAGGTGCTGGAGATGGAAGAGGGGACGCGGCTCTATCTCCTCGCCCCCATCGCGCGCGGCAAAAAGGGTGAATATAAAAAAGAATTCAAAGAGTTGCGGAAGAAGGGCTTCCAGCGGGTCAAGGTCGATGGCACGCTTTACGATATCGAAGATGTGCCCGCCCTGGAAAAAAACATCAAGCATGATATCGAGGTGGTGATTGACCGCCTGGTGGTGCGCCCCGATATGGGGAACCGCCTGGCGGACAGCTTCGAAACCGCCTTGGCGCTGGCGGATGGCCTGGCCTTCACCGAGGACGCCAAGACCGGGGACCGGGGTACCTTTTCCGCCCGCTTTGCCTGCCCGGTATCTGGCTTCACCATCGATGAAATCGAACCCCGCCTATTTTCCTTCAACAATCCCTTCGGCGCCTGCCCCCATTGCGAAGGCCTGGGAACGGAGATGTTCTTCGATCCCCAACTGGTGGTGCCCAATGAGGAAATGAGCTTGGCACAAGGGGCCATCGCACCCTGGGCTGGGTCCAGCTCCCCCTATTACGCGCAGACCTTGGAAGGCTTGGCGGCGCATTTCAAATTCGACCTGCAAAAACCGTTCAGCAGACTGGCCAAAAAGGCGCGGGATGTGGTGCTGTTCGGCTCAGATACCGAACCCGTCACCCTGCGCTATAACGACGGCAAGCGCGCCTATGAGGTGACCCGGCCCTTCGAAGGGGTGATCCCCAATATGGAAAGGCGCTGGCGGGAGACGGATTCCAATTGGGTGCGCGATGAGCTGACGAAGTACCAAACCATCGATACCTGCGCCGAATGCACCGGCTTTCGTTTGAAGCCGGAGGCCCTGGCGGTGAAGGTGAAAGGCCACCATGTTGGCGAGGTCTCGGCGCTGTCTATCGGCGCGGCGGGGGATTGGTTCACCGCCCTGGAAGACAAGCTCACCGAAAAGGAACTCAATATCGCCCGCCGTATCTTGCGGGAGATCAACGAGCGCCTCGGTTTCCTACGCAATGTGGGTCTCGACTATCTGACCCTGTCGCGCGGCTCCGCCAGCCTGTCGGGCGGGGAGAGTCAGCGTATTCGCCTGGCCTCGCAGATCGGGTCGGGGCTCACGGGGGTTCTCTATGTGCTGGATGAACCCTCCATCGGCCTGCATCAGCGGGATAATGACCGACTGCTCGCCACCCTGAAACGGCTGCGGGATATCGGTAATACTATCTTGGTGGTGGAACATGATGAGGATGCCATCCGCGCGGCGGATTACCTGATCGATATGGGCCCCGGGGCCGGTATTCATGGCGGCGTGGTGGTGTCTCACGGCACACCAGAGGATATTTTGGCGGATCCGCAGAGCCTCACCGGGCAATATCTCTCCGGCATCAAGGCGATCCCCGTTCCCATCAAGCGCCGGAAGCCGAAAAAGGGGCGGTCGATTACGGTGGTAGGCGCCGAAGCCAATAATTTGCAAAAAATCGATGTGGAAATTCCGCTTGGCACCTTCGTCTGCGTCACCGGCGTTTCCGGCGGTGGGAAATCCACATTGGTGGTGGAAACCCTCTACAAGGCCCTGGCGAAGCGGCTACATGGCAGCCGGGTCCATGCTGCCGCCCATGATCGGATCGACGGGGTGGAATTCATCGACAAGATCGTCGATATCGACCAGAGCCCCATCGGGCGGACGCCACGGTCGAACCCGGCCACCTATACGGGTGCCTTCACGCCGATCCGCGATTGGTTCGCCAATCTGCCCGAAGCGAAAACCCGGGGCTATAAGCCCGGCCGGTTTTCCTTCAACGTGAAGGGCGGGCGCTGCGAGGCCTGCCAAGGCGATGGCGTGATCAAGATCGAGATGCATTTTCTGCCCGATGTGTATGTGCAATGCGATGTGTGCCATGGGCATCGCTATAACCGCGAGACGTTGGAGATCAAATTCCGCAACAAATCCATCGCCGATGTGTTGGAGATGACCGTGGAGGAAGGCGCCGCGTTCTTCAAGGCCGTGCCCGCCATCCGTGACAAACTGGAAACCCTGAACCGCGTCGGCCTGGGATATATCCACCTGGGTCAGCAGGCGACCACGCTTTCAGGGGGTGAAGCGCAACGGGTCAAACTTGCAAAGGAACTGTCACGCCGGGCGACCGGCAAAACCCTGTATATTTTGGATGAGCCGACCACCGGATTGCATTTTGATGATGTACGCAAGCTGCTGGAAGTGTTACATGCGCTCGTGGAAACGGGGAACACCGTTTTGGTGATCGAGCATAACCTGGAGGTCATCAAAACAGCGGACTGGATCGTCGATCTCGGGCCCGAAGGGGGCGATGGCGGTGGCAAGATCGTCGCCATGGGCACCCCGGAAACCGTCATCAAACAGGGTAAAGGCTATACGGGCCGCTATTTGGCGCCGTATTTAAAGAAGAAAGCGTCTTAGGGATAATTTCGAGGTAGAATGGGCAGTAACGGGACGAAACAGCCGGCGTGCACACGGCAATCCGGCGTGATTCCCTACCGTTGGGTGGGGAACAAGTTGGAAATATTGCTGATTACTTCCCGGACCAACGGGCGGTGGATCGTACCTAAAGGTGTGGTCGAATCGAACATGACCGCCCCGGCCTCGGCGGCCAAGGAGGCCTTCGAGGAAGGCGGCGTGGACGGCAAGGTGGGCAAAAAAGCGCTGGGGGTCTACCACTATGAAAAACTGGGAATGGAATGTGCCGTCCAGTTGTTTTCCATGCAGGTGACCAAAGAACACAGTAAATGGCCCGAATCCCATCAGCGAAAACGGGAATGGATGGGGGTGCGTGATGCCGTGGAGTTGGCCGATGACCGCAGCGTATCCGAGATGATTTCGGCGCTCGCCAAATCCCTGCAGAAGGCTAGGCAAAAAGGTAAGTAGGTCTCCGGTCCGCTTTCTTATACACTGGTTGCCGCGATCCAATGGGCATCGGCGTAGAGGGCTGAAACCATGTGCACCGTCTGTGGATGCGGCGAAGAGGCCGCGCGGCAAGAGTCTAAAACCTCGCAGCACGATCACTCCCATAAACACGCGTTAACCGAGTCGGGGATCGACCTGCATTTCGGGCAGGGGGTCGGTGGGACCCATGTGCCGGGCCTCGGGCAGGAGCGTATCGTTCAAATCGAGACCGATATCCTGGCCCACAACAACGCCCATGCGGCGGAAAACCGCCACCGCCTGCATCATGCCAAGACCTTCACCTTAAATCTGGTCTCCAGCCCCGGCGCCGGGAAAACCACATTGTTGACTCGCACGCTGCAGGACTTGGGTCATCGCTATCCCATCGCCGTTGTGGAAGGGGATCAGCAAACCGCCTTGGATGCGCAGCGCATTCGCGAAGCCGGAGGAACGGCGGTGCAGGTGAATACGGGCAAGGGGTGCCATCTGAATGCGCATATGGTCGGGCATGCCCTGGAGGCCCTGGAAATGCCTGTTGGCGGACTTCTATTTATTGAAAATGTGGGTAATCTTGTTTGTCCGGCGGCCTTTGACTTGGGAGAAGACCATAAGGTAGTCATTCTTTCGGTCACCGAAGGGGAAGACAAGCCCTTGAAATACCCGGATATGTTTGCCGCTGCCGATGTTTTGCTGATCAACAAGATTGACCTGCTGCCTTACGTTTCTTTCGATGTCACTCACTGTTTGGAATATGCCCGCGGCGTCAATCCAAGGATTTTAAGCTTTTCCGTTTCCGCGACCACGGGGCAGGGATTAGACGCCTGGTACGATTGGATCGACTCCGCGCATCCGCGAAACGCTGAAATTCCTAAAAGATAGCGACGCGATGATCCCAACGGCAGGAATTGGTTTTTCGCGCAGGAGGTGCCTTTTCGCAGGGGAAAATATCCTGGCGATTCTCTCTGCGACATGAGTACCGTTGCTGCGCCGCATATATCTCCTGTATAAACCGCGTTTTCCGGCCTCTCCTGGCTGGAGGTAGCGCTGGGGGCGCAGATGTTCGCTTTATTCGTACTCGCTTTTTTAATCGGCATGCAGCATGCCCTGGAAGCCGACCATGTGGCGGCGGTTTCCAGCATGGTCACCCGGGAGAAATCCTGGCGCGGGATAATCCGCTCAGGCACGGTCTGGGGCGTGGGGCATACGGTGACCCTCTTGGTCTTTGCAGGGACGGCGGCGTATCTGGGGGTCGGCATTCATGAATCCCTAGCCCATTGGCTGGAGTTTGGGGTGGGCCTGATGCTGATCGCCTTAGGGGGGCATGTTCTCTACCGGCTTTGGCGTGATCGCATCCATTTTCATATGCATGAACATGATGGCGGGCAAACCCATTTCCACGCCCATTCCCATGCGGGCGAGGGGGACTCCCACGATCAGTCTGGGCACCGGCACCGCCATCCGCGTTTGTTTCCGTTCCGGGCGTTGGCGGTGGGCATGATGCACGGCATGGCCGGATCAGCGGCTCTGTTGTTGCTGACGGCGGCGACCTTGAAGGACCCGATTCAGATGCTTATCTACGTGGCGCTGTTTGGCGTGGGGTCGATCATTGGCATGGCGGTGCTTTCCGGCGTGATTGCCGTGCCCCTGGTTCTCTCGGGGCGATTCATGACCTGGGCCAATCGGGGCCTGCAAGGCGTGATCGGGTCGGCCACCATATGTGTGGGTCTGGTTACCCTATGGCAGACGCAATTGCAGAGCTTTTTCGTGGGTTAGGAGCCGTTTGGCGGTGATCGATCTGGCATTAGATAAAAAGCCGTCGGACACGCGGGTGGTCGTGGCCATGTCTGGCGGCGTGGATAGCTCCGCCACGGCGGGCCTATTGGTGGAGGCCGGGTATGATGTGGTCGGCATCACCTTGCAGCTTTACGACCATGGGGCCGCCGTTGACAAGCCAGGGACCTGTTGTGCCGGGCGCGACATCCATGATGCCCGGACCGTGGCCGATCGCTTGGGTATCCCCCATTATGTACTTGATTACGAAAAAATATTTCGGGAAGAGGTGATGGAGCGCTTCGCCGATTCCTATCTGGAAGGTGAAACCCCGATTCCTTGTGTGCGCTGTAATGAAACCGTGAAGTTTCGGGATCTGGCGTGCACCGCGCGGGATCTGGGAGCAGACCTTTTGGTAACGGGGCATTACGTGCGCTGGAAAACGGGTGAGGGTGGTGCGGAACTTTGGCGGGGCACCGATCACAATCGGGATCAGAGCTACTTCCTGTTTGCCACCACCCAAGAGCAGCTCGATATGCTCCGGTTTCCGCTGGGGGGGATGGATAAGACGGAAACCCGGGAGGCCGCCCGCCGCTTCGCCTTACCCGTTGCCGAGAAGACCGATAGCCAGGATATCTGCTTCGTCCCCCAGGGGCGCTATACGGATGTATTGAACAAGTTGCGCCCAGGTGCCGCGGAACCCGGAGAGATCGTGCATGTGAATGGGGATGTGCTGGGCGCGCATGAGGGGATCGTTCACTATACCGTTGGCCAGCGCCGTGGCCTGGGGATCGGCGGTGGTGACCCCTTGTATGTGGTCGCGGTCGAGGCAGATACGCGCCGGGTCATCGTCGGCCCGCGGGCGGCTTTGGCGCGCTCCCGCGTGTTTCTCCGGGATGTGAACTGGCTGGGACAGGGGCAATCGATACCGGAGGGCGGCCAACCCGTGACCGTGAAGTTGCGCTCTTCGCAAGAACCGGTGCCGGCCACGGTCGCAGGCACTGGAGTGCGTCAGGCGACGGTGACGCTGGAGTCGCCGGTGGAGGGCATCTCGCCGGGCCAGGCCTGTGTTTTTTATCAGGGTGAACGCCTGTTGGGAGGCGGGTGGATCGCCGCCACCGAGATTTGACGGCGGGTCCTTGATCGGCGCCGCAGACGCTGTAAAATGGTTTAAAATCAATGGGCACAAGGCAAGGGTGCCAAGAATAAACACTCTTCTGGGGTAGTTTTTGGGGGAAACGGCAGTGCGGGTCCTGTTGGCCGACGATCATTCCATCGTCAGAACAGCTTTGAAATATCTCCTCGCCGAGTTGTCGGAAGACCTGGCCGTTTCCGAGGCGCGAAGCTATTTGGAGATCGAGGAACGCACCTCAAATGGCGCCCCCTTTGATCTGGCCATTTTAGATCTGCGGATGCCAGGCATTGAAAGCTTGGCCAATGTCACGCGGGTGATCGAACTGGTGGCACCGGCGCCTGTTGTTGTTTTCACGGTTTCCGAATCCGTCGAGGAAATGCGCGCGGTACTAAGCCGGGGCGCGCGCGCCTACATTCCAAAATCCACGGAGGACTCTCTGATTGTTTCCATCCTGCGCTTGGTCCTGCAAGGAGGGACCTATGTGCCGCCCGTATTGGGCGAAGTGGCGGGGGGCGAAGCATCCGCAAGCGCAGATGGGAGCGATCCGATGCTGCGCGATACCGGTGAAGGACCGCTTGCCACCCTGACCCGTCGGCAACTGGATGTTCTGAGGTTGCTGGCGCAGGGGCTTTCGAATCAGGATATCAGCGCGCAATTGGAGCTCAACTTGAGCACTGTGAAATCTCATGTCACCGCAATTCTCAAAGCGCTTGGCGCGGAGAATCGGACGCAGGCGGTATTGATTTATCAGAAATTTTCTTGAGCGGGTCAGCCTGATCCAGCTTCGGAAGCGAGACTGAGAAAACCGATCCCCGGCCCAAAATTGATCGGCAGCTTAACCGCAATCCCATCAGGTCGGCGAGTCGCCGGGCAATGGTGAGCCCTAAACCAATCCCTTCGGACCGGTCCCGGTCTGGGTCATCCAACTGGGTGAACTCCTGAAATATACGTTCGAGCGCCTCATCCGGAATGCCCGGTCCCGTATCATGCACCTGGATTTCCAATCTTTCCCCTTGGCGCCGAACGCCGAGGAGGAGGGCGCCAGAGCGGCAATAGCGAAGCGCGTTGGTGAGGAGGTTGCGCAGAATTCGTTCCAGCAAAAGGGGGTCTGCTTCGCCCCATAGATTGCTCTCCACGTACCGAAATCCGAAGCCCTTTTGCGCGGCGAGATGCCGGTATTCCAGGGCCAGGGGGCGCAGGAAGTCAGCGAGCCGCAAGGGGCGGGGGGAGGGTTCGACAACACCTGCCTCGATCTTCGATAATTGCAAAATCGAATCCAGCAATTGCCGCATGGATTGCTCTGCCCGGCGCATATCCTGCAATAGCGCGCGATCCTGCTCCTTTTCCAGCCGTCGTTTCAACATGCTGGAAAACATGCCAATGGCTTCCAACGGCTGTTGCAGGTCGTGGCTGGCTGCCGCGAGGTAGCGGGACTTTGCCAGATTTTCCGCCACGGCGGTTTCATGGGCGATTTCTAAGGCACGGGTCCGTTCTGCGACTTTTTCTTCCAGCAGGTCACGCGCCCGCCGAAGATCATCCGAAATCTCTGAAATACGGCTCATATGGCCCGTCGTTGTTTCCACCATGGGACGGAAGATGAACAGGACCTCGAACAGCAGCACCAGCAATGTCAGGGCTAAAAATCCACCCTCCAGCATCTGTAACCCGGAAAAAGCCGCTTCGCCCTCGCGCTGATATAACGCGACCATGGCATCCAATTCGGCTAGGAGTGTGCCGGTGGCTTCGTTGAGCACATGCTGGATGGCAGGATCTGCTGGTGACAGAGCCGCATCTGGTGTTGTTAAAATCTGCTCCAGGGCCGCGATGAAATTCCGCATTCGGAGGTCCAGGGCGACTGGCCCGGAAAAGTAACGGTCTGCCACGGCATCGCTCATGGTTTGGCTTATGGTGGACGAGGCGCCGGGTTGCTTTGACAGGGCGAGATGGGAATCCCACAAAACCGACTTCGTTTCTTGCAATTGGCGCCGGGTCGACGCGCGCCGGGCGGGATCTGCCTCGTGTACCAGATTTTCTACGAACATGGCGCTGCGTTGGGTCAACATGCGTTGTCGCCCGCTCACGTTTACCACGGCGATGACGCTTTGATATTCTGCGATCAGCAACCAGACGATCCCGAAGGCAGATCCGGCCAGCAGGGCGATGAGGGACAGGGCGAACAAATATCGCCGGGTCATCCAGAATCTCGTACGCCGGATATGTCGATCGGTGGGCGTCGTCATGAAATTTCCTGAGTTTCCGGTCAACGGAGAGGGCCTACCGGTCGTGCTATGAGGGGCGATAGGGGGCGTGCAACACTTTGCACCGGCTCGTGTTTAATGTCATGATCAGGATCGTCCTCAATATCACGGAAGGCAATCATGACACATCACTGGCCGCAAGGTCCCCATGTCGGGACAGTGATCGTTTGTGTGGTGTTAGTGGTTGTTTTTTCGAGTTATTCGGTCCACGCCCAGGATACTCGAAAACCCGGGGAAATCGTTGAAGAGGTGATCGGCCCACCGACATTGGTGGCAGCACGGCGCGCCTTCATGAAGTCAATGAAGGCGTCCATCGACACCATTGGGCTGGCGATTCGGAAGAAGCAGCCAATTGATGACACTGAGCCGAGAACGGCGGCACTTCTTTTGGCACAGGCGACGGCGAAGATCCCTGAATGGTTTCCGGAGGGGAGCGACGCCCCAGAATCGGAAGCGAAGCCGGATATTTGGACCGATTCAGCGCGCTTCACGGGATTGGCCGATGATGCTGCCGCAGCGGCACAAGACTTGGCGCGTGCGGCCCGCTCGGGAGACCGAGAGGCTTTCCTCTCGAATTTTCGGGCGTTGGCGGAAACCTGCGGGAAATGCCACGATAATTTTCGGGCCCGCAAATTCCGATAAAGCGACGGCATGAGACGTAAACCAGCAGCTGGTTAGGGCTCGGTCACATACCCAAAATCAGCTAAAACTGGCGCGAAAAAGCGCAATCAGGGGATAGAAGCCGTCCGAAATGCGGGGTGGGTCCCCCGGATGAGGACGGCAACGACGCCCATAGCCGTGTTTTACGCGTCTGCCGGATCGGGGTAATTTGCCCACCCGCAGCGCCGCAAAACGCCTTGAAAACCAACCAGGTTTCTCCAGCCTTGCGCCTCGCGGAAAAACAAGTTTCCTCCGGCCATTTTCATCTCATTTACGGATATGTGACCTAATGTTCCCGCTTGCCGAGGAGGCCTAGAAGGCGGGGCCAAACATCAACCGGTGCGTCATATTCTACAGCGAAACGCACCTGATCTTTGCGGACCAATTTGGCATCGATATTGATCGGCATCCGCTTATCCCGCAGTGGCAGGTACAGCAGGACATTCACCGCCTCGCCCGCGTGGGAACCAATGGTTTCCCCCTCTACAAGCGCGCCGTGTGCCGAGATATTCGCAACCCGTAAAACATTAGCATTGTGGACAGCCATGGTGCCTGGAACTTCAAATCGCGGCTCACGCCGTAGTTCTTGTAACACGCTTTGACCCCCACATTTGAACTGTCCAAAAGACATCTGGCACTGGACACTATATCCGCCGCTGTTTCAAGCGAAATTGAGCCTTCTTCCTCTAGCGCCACAGTCACTTTGTGGCGTTAGAGACCTCTACGTCAACGGTAACCCATTACCTTAACCGCTTTTTCCTATGCTCGCGAGAAGGCAGTAAAGTCCGACGACCGTCAGTTTTTAAAGGATAGGTTGCGGGGTGTTAATATTTGGTTTCGCCCGCTTGGAAGTGGAGCGTTTGGCATCATCCATGGCATGCAGAGGCAAAAAAAGGCCTACCAATTTGGTAGGCCGGGGAATTTTCCGGATCATTAATGGTTCAAGTGGGTCTTGTTAATGAACGGTCAGAATCTCGATTCCCTCTTCGAAAGCGACTTCCAAGATTTCATCCATGCTATCGGCGGTATCCAAAAACGTGCCATCCGCGGCGTAAACAGCGAAGCTACCGCCGGTCGGATTGGAAAGGTTGCGGTAATAGACGGCTTCCGAGGCCTTCCATTCAGCAAGCTCGGCGCGGGATGTCTTGGCGCCTAACCCATGTTCCATGGTGGTCATGGTCGGTTTCTCCGAGGTTTAGAGGCGTTTCAAGGTACACATTATCTACTCAAAGAATACTAACCGACCGCCCCTGCACGGTCTAATGACTTTTCCGAGAGGAGAAGGAATAGACCCTGGCAGAGGCAATGTCGTGATCTTCGCGGAAAGGGGTGGAGGTTTATTCTTCGACTTCTTCCCAGCCCGTGATCATCGCTTTCAACTGTTCTGTGACGGTACCGCCGGTGGTGATCAGATATAGATGCGCGATCAGGAACATTAGCATCAGGAAGGCGCCAAAAGTGTGGGCGATGGCAACCCATTCCAGCGATAGGAAGGCGGCAAGCCCTGTGCCTGACCATTCCGCATAGAAAAGATACAACAGGCCGGAAATCCAGATGACCGGATTGATGAACAGCTTCACGCCCAGATAGGCATTGCGCTGCATGGGGTTATGTTTGCGGTCGGGGCGAATTTTGTAGGGGTGGGGGTCACCGGTGAAAATGCCGATGGCATAATACCGAGCGACGGCAAGGGTCATGTTCAGTTGAGTATCAGGGATATATTGCTTCCATTCCCCGGAAGTGAAATGCCAGAAAATGGCAAATACCCATAAGGTGATCAGCGCCCAGGCCGCCGTGGTATGGATCGTGATGGCCGTTTCCCATCCGAGAAGGGCGTAGGTGCCGTGGATCTCAAAACCCGTGATCAACATGCCGATGATCAGCAAGGCTTGGGCCCAGTGCCAGAAACGTTCAAAGGCTTTAAAAATATAGATCCGTTTCATGCTGTGGCATCCTTTTCGGTCAAACACGGAGCACCAGAAGGGAGCCAACGGACGATCCCCAGGTTGATGCGTTTCGTGAAAGAGTTAGGGCATGACGCCAATAGAATGGAGCGACGCGGTGCGCCTCTTCGTAACGCCTAAAATTATATTAGGTATTTCTAATTAAATCAAGCGATCCTGACTGGCTAAAGGGAGATTATTTTATCAAACGTCCAAGTCGTTCACGAACTGCGCATGTTCCTGAATGAAGGAGAACCGTCGTTCCGGTTTCCGCCCCATAAGATCATCCACCAACTGTTTGGTTCCCCGAAATTCCTCGATATCCGCATCGTTATGCCCCTGGGGGACGGTCACCCGCAGCAGGGAACGCCTTTCCGGGTGCATAGTGGTTTCCTTCAACTGCGCGGCGGGCATTTCTCCGAGGCCTTTGAACCGGCTGATTTCCACTTTGGCATTGCCGGGAAAGGCGGTTTTTAACAACTCGTCCTTATGGGCATCGTCCCGGGCATAGACTGTTTTGCTTTTTTGGGTCAGGCGATAGAGCGGTGGCATGGCGAGGTAGAGATGGCCAAGTTCCACCAAGGGCCGCATTTGCGTGAAAAAGAAGGTCATCAATAGCGACGCAATATGGGCGCCATCCACATCCGCGTCTGTCATGATGATGACTTTGTCATAGCGCAGCGCCGAATCGTCATATGCACCGCCGGTGCCGCAACCCAACGCCTCTGTGAGATCCGAGAGCTCCTGATTGCCCCGCAGCTTGTCAGATGACGCGCTGGCCACATTGAGGATCTTGCCGCGCAAGGGTAGAACAGCCTGGGTGGCGCGGTCCCGGGCCTGCTTTGCGGACCCGCCCGCCGAATCGCCCTCTACGAGGAAGATTTCCGTGCCCGCCTGTACATCACGGGTGCAATCGGCCAGCTTGCCAGGCAAGCGCAACCTCTTGGTGGCGGATTGGCGTTTTGTTTCCTTATCCTGGCGTTTTTTCAACCGCAGCTCCGCGCGGTCGACGAACCGGTCCACCAGGGCACGGGAAGCCCCAGTATCGGCGCTCAGCCAATGGTCGAAATGGTCTCGAAGGGCATTTTCCACCAGCCGGGCGGCTTCCGCCGAAACCAGTTTCTCCTTGGTTTGGCCTTGGAACTGGGGTTCGGAAATAAAGACGGACAGCATGACACAGGCGCCGCCCGTCACATCCTCGGCCATCACCTTGGCGGCTTGCTTGTTGCCGATCAAATCACCATAGGCGCGAATTCCCTTAAACAGGGCGGTTTTCAACCCCGATTCATGGGTGCCGCCCAAGGGAGTCGGAATGGTGTTGCAGTAGGAATTGAAAAACCCTTCCTCATCCGCGGGCCAGGCCACCGCCCATTCCATCTTGCCCGATCCGCCGTTCAGCTTCGCGGTGCCCGAAAAGGGCAGGGGCGAGAGCGTGCGGCGCTCTTCCAGAGCTAGGGAGAGATAATCGGAAAGGCCGCCCGGGAAATGCAGGGTTTCAGACGCGGGAACGGTCGAACCCTCTCCGAGCAGAGACGGATCGCAAGACCAGCGGATTTCCACCCCTCGGAACAAATAGGCCTTGGACCGCGCCATGCGATACAAGGTTTGCGGTCGGAACCGTGCACGGGCCCCGAAAATCTGTTCGTCTGGGAGGAAAGTGACCGTGGTGCCACGGCGGTTTTGCACCGGGCCCACATTTTCCAAAGGTGCTAGGGAAACGCCCCGGCGGAAGGATTGGCGGTACAAGGTACGATCCCGCGCCACCTCAACAAAAAGGGATTCGGAAAGGGCGTTCACCACGGAAACCCCAACGCCGTTCAGCCCGCCGGAGGTTTCGTAAACCTGGCTGCTGAATTTACCCCCGGCGTGGAGCGTGGTGAGAATCACCTCCAGCGCGGATTTATCCTTAAACTTGGGGTGCGGGTCTACGGGAATGCCGCGGCCATTATCCCGCACGGTCACCGTGCCATCTGTCGAGAGTTCCACCTCGATGCGGCTGGCATGCCCCGCCACGGCCTCATCCATGGCATTGTCGAGCACTTCCGCCACGAGGTGATGCAACGCCCGTTCGTCCGTGCCGCCGATATACATGCCGGGGCGCCGCCGCACCGGTTCAAGCCCCTCCAAGACCTCAATGTCTTTTGCAGAGTAGCTCGATTTATCCGAAGATGAATCCGGGGTTGCGAAAAGATCGTTCATGGCATCATCTTATAGGGCCAGTCGCGCGTGCGGCAAGGATCATCGGGTATCATACTTCAATACTGTTAACCATATCTTGTAGGGCTCTTATGACGACCGACACCACCGCTCACACACCAGAACAACCCAAAGGGGTTCTGTCGACCCTGGTGCAGGCCATGCCAGCGGATACCAACCAGTGGGGGGACATCTTCGGCGGATGGTTGTTGTCTCATATGGATGTGGCCGGCGGCATCTATTGCCTGAGCATTGCGCATGGCCGAGTGGCGACCATTGCCATCGATTCCATGGAATTCCATGAAAAAGTCGATGTGGGGGATGTCTTGTATTGCTACGTGGATCTGATGAAGGTTGGCCGTAGTTCGGTGACCGTGTTGATTCAGGCTTGGGTGCATCGCGGGGGCCATCCGGACAGAAGCGAAAAGGTGACCGAAGGGCATTTCACCTATGTCGCCGTGGACAGCAACGGCAGGCCGCGGCCCATTCCGAAAGACACGGTGGCGGTTTAATTGTGCCTCACAGCGCCAGGAGCAGGGCATAGCCAGAAAATCCAAGCACAAAAAGACCGAGGGCGTCGGCAACCAGGTTGGGGATTGGCATCGCAATTCTCCGTCGGTGAGCGGTAAAAGTTCTATAAATGTTCTTATAGGGAGATGAGAACAGTATGGCAACAAAAATATCCCTGGGCGCGGGGTTTCTGTGTCTGAGTTTCATGGTGAGCGGCGCGTTAACGGCCGGGGAAGTGGAAATCCTGGGTGCGCAGGCGACGGCTCAAGGGAACGATGAATTCCGATTTTCCGTGACTTTGCGGCATGGGGATACGGGCTGGGACCATTATGCCGATGCTTGGCGGGTAGAGACGGAAGGTGGGGATATTCTCGGTACGCGGACGTTGTTTCATCCCCATGAGGATGAGCAGCCCTTCACCCGATCTCTCAATGGCGTGTCCATCGCGGGCGATACTAAAACCGTTTTTATTCGCGCCCATGATTCTGTGCATGGATGGACAGAGGAAACCGTCGCGGTGCCCCTGCGATAGGTCTCAGGCCAATTCGGTCTTACCCTTCTGATGTTTTGCCAGGGTTTTTTGCAGCTTTGCTGCGATCATGATTGGGCCCTCGACGCCGATGCGGCCTTTCGCAAAGGCCGCTTTCGCATTTAGGTCGCCCTGCAACAGCAACACCGCATCTTCCAGGGAAAGGCGCAGCGTGCAATCGGGCGCCGCTTCCGCTTCAGAAAGCGCCGCAGCATCCCCCGACCCATCAATTTGCAAATAGCCCGCCTCTCCGAAATCAAAGCGCACCACCGCGCCCAATCCATCAAATTGGTGCAGGTTACCGGTCAACAGGTGTTGCAGCTCATCGAATGTCATGATGCGTCCTTGTTTGCCAGAACTTGCTTGCACGTTTCAAGGGGGTGGGGCACGTCACAGAGGTCGCATCCCCTGGGGCGAGAGTGAAGAAGGAGGGCGTCAAACTGATGGGCAATATCGGTTAATCGTGCAGCAGTTTCCGCATTCCCGGTAAAAATAACTGCCTTTGCACCAAGCCGAAGCGCGTTCAAGGCGTCACCCGCGCGGTCCCCACAGTCGAGAATCCCCATCAGGTCAGCGGCAGGGTGTTCTTGCCGGGTACTGGACAGGATTTCAGTGAATATCATAGCCCCGAGGGTCTCCGATCCCCCGGGTGGACTCAGCAGGCAAACAGGTATTTTCAGCGCGGCTGAGGCCGCCGCCGCAGCGCGGGCATGGGCAATTGTATGGATGACAAAGATCGGCTTGTCCAACGGCCCGCCCCGGCGGTAGAGTTCCCGCGATTGCTTCTCAGAATGCTGGATTGATGCCATGGCCTCCGATTACGCCCCCAGTGTTTGCCCGCATGATTGCCCCTGTACCTGCCCGTTGGATGTGGAAGTCCTGGGGCCGGACCGGATCGGTAAAGTGCGCGGCGCACCCGGTAATGATTACACCAAAGGGGTGATCTGTACCAAGGTCGCCCGCTATGCGGAACGGGTGCACCATCCGGACCGGTTAACCACGCCCTTGCGGCGCGTTGGACCCAAAGGCACGGCCCAGTTTGCGCCCCTCTCCTGGGACGAAGCGTTGGATACCGTGGCGGATGCCTTCAAGGCCGCGACGGCGGCGTATGGGGCGGAATCCGTTTGGCCCTACCGTTATGCGGGCACTATGGGGCTGGTGCAGCGCGATGGTCTGGATCGGCTCATTCACAGCATGGGCTATTCCCGCCAGCATCACACCATTTGTTCCAATGTGGGCAAGATGGCCTGTATGGCAGGGCTCGGCGCCGTGCGGGGCACGGATCCCCGGGAAATGCTGGAAGCGGATTTGATCGTGTTGTGGGGCATCAATCCCGTCTCCACGGCGATTCATGTGCATAACCTGGCCCTGGAAGCCCGCAAGACTCGGGGCACGAAGATTATTTGCATCGACCCCTACAGGACGCGGACCGCCATGGCGGCGGATCTCCACCTGCCCATTCAGCCGGGCACCGATGGCGCCTTTGCCTGCGCGGTGATGCATGTATTGTTGCGCGATGGATTGGCAGACCGGGAATTCTTGGCGGACAGGACGGATTTCGATGCCTCTGTCGAGACGCATTTGCAAGGCTGGACGCCGGAGCGCGCGGCGGAAATTACCGGGCTTTCCGCGCAACAGATTGAAGATTTCGCCAAGCTTTATGGGACCACGCAGCGCAGCTATATCCGTGCTAGCTATGGGCTGACCCGCAGCCGCAACGGCGCGCCCGAAGGTCATGCGCTCAGTTGCCTGCCGGCCGTCAGCGGCGCCTGGCGCTATCCAGGGGGCGGGTTCATGCTCGCGACCGGCATGTGCCTGCCGCCGAACCGTAAGGATATGACCGGCGGCGTACCGCTCAACATGGGGTTGATCACCGGCGAAGACCGGTTGGACCCGCAAACCCGGATCATCGATATGTCCCTGATCGGCGCCGCCTTAACGGGCGATGCCAAAGCGCTGTCGGGCGGCCCGCCCGTCAAGGCCATGCTGGTGCAAAACACCAATCCGGCCATTGTGGCCCCGGATTCCGCGAAGGTACGGGAAGGGCTGTTGCGGGAAGATTTGTTCCTCTGCGTGCATGAACAGTTCCTGACCGATACGGCGCGGTATGCGGATATCGTTCTGCCCGCGACCACCTTCCTGGAACATACGGATCTGTATCGGTCATACGGCCATACCTACCTGCAAGTGGCGCGCCCGGTGATTGCGCCCTTTGCCGAGGCCCGCTCCAACCATCAGGTTTTATGTGGCCTGGCTGAACGTTTGGGCGCCGATCACCGTGGGTTCACCATGACGGAATGGGAAATCATCGACGAAACCCTGCAATCCTCGGGGTTCCCTGGCGCGGACGAATTAGCCGAGCAGCGCTGGCTGGATACGGCACCGTCGCTGGAATTCAGCCGGTTTTCGGAGGGGTTCGCCCATCCAGACGGGCGGTTCCGGTTCAAGCCGGATTGGGCTAACCTGGGCTCGGATCATGCAGACCTACCGCCTTATCCAGACCATGTGCCGTTGAATGATCCGGCGCGGGATGAGGCTCCTTATCGTTTGGTCACAGCGCCTTCCAAGGATTTCTTGAATTCCAGCTTCACCGAGGTGGAAGGGTCTTTGAAGCGGGCCGGGGCGCCCACGGCCTTCATCCATCCCGAAGATTGCGCCGGGTTGGGATTGGCCGAAGGCGACCGGGTGCGCATCGGCAATGATCGCGGCTCCGTGGTGGTGCGCGCGAAAAATTTTGAGGGATTGCAGCGGGGGGTGGTGATCGTGGAAAGCATTTGGCCGGAAAAGGCGTTCGAGGAAGGGCGGGGCATCAATACCCTGGTTGCCGATACCCCGGCGCCACCATCGGGCGGGGCCTCGTTCCACGATACCGCGGTTTGGCTGCGCAAGGCAGGTTAGAAGAATGGCATCTCGTTCCAGCGTTATCGTTGTTGGCAATGAAAAAGGCGGTACGGGCAAATCCACCACCGCCATGCATCTGATCGCCGGGCTTCTGCGACGGGGATTGACCGTCGGCTGCATCGATCTGGACCCCCGGCAGGCGACCTTGAGCCGATTTGTGGAAAACCGGCAGGCTTTTGCGCAGAAAAATGACCCGGCCATGCCGTTGCCGGTGCAGATTGCCGTTACCCATAGCGACCTTGCCGACAAAAAAGATGCGCAAGCGGCGGAAAAGGCCGCCCTGGAAGCCGCGTTGGACCGGCTGCGGCGGTCTTGTGCCGTGGTGGTGCTGGATTGCGCGGGCAGCGCGGATTTCCTCTCCCGCCAGGCCCATGCCTATGCGGATACGCTGGTTACCCCGCTGAACGACAGCTTCGTCGATTTGGATGTGTTGGCCCGGGTGGACCCGGAGACCCATGCCATCCGGCATCCCAGCCATTACGCCGAACTGGTTTGGAACGAGCGCAAGCGCCGTGCCATGCGCGATGGCGGCTC
Organism: Magnetospiraceae bacterium; assembly: GCA_049605255.1. Lineage (GTDB taxonomy): Bacteria > Pseudomonadota > Alphaproteobacteria > Rhodospirillales > JBMYUJ01 > JBMYUJ01. The sequence goes on along the minus strand of JBMYUJ010000042.1, from coordinate 3,768 downwards.
CATCGATTGGATCGTGTTGCGCAACCGGTTGAGCAATCTGGATGCCCATAACAAACGCCGTATGGAGGGCGCCGTAAACGCCTTGGCCAAGCGGATCGGCTTTCGGATCGCGGGAGGATTAGGCGAACGGGTGATCTATCGGGAGCTTTTTTTGCAAGGGCTGACCTTGATGGACCTGGAAAGCGCGGAGGATGGCGGGCTGAGTCTCTCCAACGTGGCCGCCCGGCAGGAGGTGCGCTCCCTTATCGCCGCGCTCAAACTTCCGGTGTTGGAACGCCAGGACAAGGTTGCCTGACCCCCCTGGCGGGACAGGCGCGGCGAAACCATCTATACTTCCAGAACCATGAGTAAAGAGACGAAATTGCCTACCGGGCCGTCGTCCCGGACAGACATCGACGCTTTTTTGCAAAAGGCGTCGACCTTGCCGCGCGCGAAGCGGCCGGGCTCTGGCGGGCGGTTGATCTTCGCATTGGATGCCACGGCCAGCCGCCAACCCACATGGGACCGGGCGGCACGGATTCAGGGCGAGATGTTCCAAGAAGCGGCGAGCCTGGGCGGCCTTTCGGTGCAGCTGGTCTTTTATCGCGGGTTCAAGGAATGCCGGGCCGGCGGCTGGACGGAAAACGCGGCATCGCTGACCCGCAAGATGACGGGCGTTCAATGCCTCGCGGGGGAAACCCAGGTTGGGCGCATTTTGCGGCACGGTCTGGAGGAGACCCGAAAGCAAAAGGTCGATGCGCTGATTTTCGTCGGCGATTGTTTCGAGGAAGATATCGACCATGTGGGCTCTATCGCGGGCGAACTGGGCCTGCTCGGTTTGCCCGTTTTCATGTTCCATGAAGGGGGAGACCCCATAGCCGCCTTCGCCTTCCAGCAGATCGCCAAGCTCAGCAATGGCGCCTATTGCCGTTTCGATGCCGCCTCGGCCGATATGCTGCGTGAGTTGTTGCGTGCCGTGGCGGTTTATGCCGCCGGGGGGCGCTGCGCCTTGGAAAACTACGCAAATAAGCAGGGGGGCGAGGTGCGCCGCATCGCCCATCAGGTCAAGCGATGACCGCGCTGGTTATCGGTGTCGCCGCCCTCGGCCTGTTTCTTATTCTCGCCAATTGGGTCGCCACCCGCGAACCCATCGACATCGCCAAACTGCTGGGCTGGGTTTTGGCGGGGATCGCGCTGGTCTTGGTCGGCTGGCTGGTGCTGTCCGGCAAGTTGCTTTGGGCGTTGGCGGCATTGCCCGCCCTGTTGCCCTGGATTTTGCGTGCCCGGGCGGCGTCTCGCACCGCCAAGAATGCCTGGCGCATGATGGGCGGCGCCGCGCCGGGCACGGGTCCGACTGGTGGGCAAACTTCTGCCGTCGACAGCAGATATCTGCATATGGAACTGGATCATGAATCGGGCGCCATGAACGGCACCGTCAAGGCAGGCGGGTTTGCCGGGGCGTGGCTCTCTGATCTGACGATTTCTCAGCTTTTGGAGCTGTGGCGGGATGTTGGCGGCGATCCCGAATCCCAACGCTTGCTTGAAAGCTATCTGGACCGGGAACATGGCGACCAGTGGCGCGATCAGGCGCAGGCGGCGAATACGCCGCCCCCCCAGGCGGGATCTGGGGAAATGACCCGGGAGGAGGCCTTCGCGGTGCTGGGGCTCGGACCCGAAGCCACCCCCGAAGAGATCAAGGCCGCCCATCGCCGCTTGATGACCAAGCTCCACCCGGATCATGAGGGATCGAGTTTTCTCGCGGCCAAGGTGAACCGCGCGCGGGAAATCTTATTGGGCGAATGAAACCCGCCCATTGAGACCGTCGCGCGCCTGTGGCAGAGTCCCTTCCCAGAGTCGGAAAACAACGAAAACGCGCAAAAGGTGTTCCCATGCCCAAACCTGTTCGTAAGGCGGTCTTTCCGGTCGCCGGCCTCGGCACGCGGTTCCTGCCCGCCACCAAGGCCATGCCCAAGGAAATGCTGACCATTGTCGACAAGCCGTTGATTCAATATGCGGTGGAGGAGGCGCGGGAAGCGGGAATCGAGGAATTGATTTTCGTCACCGGTCGCAACAAGACCATGATGACCGACCATTTCGATCATAGCTTCGAATTGGAGGCCACCTTGCGGGAACGCGACAAGGTGGAGGCGTTGAAATCGGTCACCAGTTGGTTGCCAAAGCCCGGGCAGATTTCCATCACCCGCCAGCAAGAACCCCTCGGGTTGGGCCATGCGGTCTGGTGCGCTCGGAATTTCGTATCTGACGAACCTTTCGCCGTTCTGCTGGCGGATGACCTGATCCAGGCGAAACCTGGCTGCCTTGCCCAGATGATGGAGCGCTACAATGAACTCGGCGGCAACATCGTCGCCGTTGAAGACGTGCCGCCGGACCAAACCGATCGCTACGGCATCCTGGATGTAGAAGAGGATAACGGTACCGTCGCCTCCGCCAAGGGGCTGGTGGAAAAGCCGAAACCGGAGGTGGCACCGTCCACCTTGTCCATCATCGGGCGCTATATTCTACAGCCGCAGGTGTTCCGGGAACTCGCCCGCCAGGAGCGGGGCGCGGGCAACGAGATCCAATTGACCGATGCCATGGCCCGCACCATTGGGGAGATTCCGTTCCACGGCGTGCGGTTCGAGGGCAAGCGGTTTGATTGTGGCAGCAAGGAAGGATTCGTGATCGCCAACCTTGCTTTTGCCGTCGATCACCCGGAAATCGGCGCGGCGGTACGCGTCGCCATTGACGAACTTTAAACCATCATCATTTCCACCTTTGCACCGATGCGCGGTTCGGCGTAAAACCGCCAAGTCTTTGATCTTGAAGAGGGGTTAGTTGCATGCGGATCGCGATGATCGGAACCGGCTATGTTGGCTTGGTTTCTGGAACCTGTTTTTCCGAGTTCGGTGTCGATGTGGTCTGCGTTGATAAGGACGAGGACAAAATCAATCGGTTGAATGCCGGGGAAATCCCTATCTTTGAGCCCGGCCTGGATGATTTGGTGGCCAAAAACGTCGCTGCGGGCCGGTTGACCTTTACCACCGATCTTGCTGCCGCCATGACCGATGTGGATGCGGTGTTCATCGCGGTGGGCACGCCGAGCCGCCGCGGCGATGGCCATGCGGACCTCACTTATGTGTTTCAGGCCGCCAAGGAAATCGCCGAGCATATGGACCATTATACCGTGGTGGTGAACAAATCCACGGTACCGGTCGGCACGGGCGACGAGGTGGAAAAGGTGATTCGGGAAACCCGCCCGGATGCGGATTTCGATGTGGTTTCCAACCCCGAATTTCTGCGTGAAGGCGCGGCGATTACCGATTTTATGCGGCCCGACCGGGTGGTGATCGGCACCAATAGCGAGCGGGCCCAAGGGGTGATGCGGCGGTTGTACCGGCCCTTGTTTTTGATCGAAACGCCGATTGTGTTTACCTCTCGTCGGACCTCTGAACTGACCAAATATGCCGCCAATACCTTCCTGGCCACCAAGATCACCTTCATCAACGAGATCGCCGATCTGTGCGAAGTGCTGGGGGCGGATGTGCATGATGTGGCGAAGGGGATCGGCCTGGATGGCCGTATCGGGAAAAAGTTCCTGCATCCCGGGCCGGGCTATGGCGGTTCCTGCTTCCCGAAAGATACCCTGGCCTTGGTGCGCACGGCGGAAACCGTCGGCAGCCCGTTGCGGATTGTGGAAACCGTGGTGGATATCAACGATAGCCGCAAGAAAAGCATGGCGGGCCGCGTGATCAAGGAATGCGATGGTTCGGTGGAGGGCAAGACCGTTGC
>JBMYUJ010000041.1:0-28084 GCA_049605255.1 Magnetospiraceae bacterium | reverse complement strand
GCTCCGCACCCTTGGCCGCGCCCGCAATGGGCGCTAGGGGTGCAAAGCCAAGAATAATTCTTTCTGACATTCTAACCTCGGCAGGACGCCGGTTGATCACGTTGACCCCTGGCTTGGCTCGGGATGGGCGGCCTTTTCCAATCATCTTTCACTTCAAGCCGTCCTTGCGGCGGCGGCCGAGCGATTGGAGGCAACAAGAGGCGCGGACGGCGGGACGCCGGACAGGGACCTCTAACCTCCCCACGGCGAGTGCTTATTCAACATCTCACTTCAAGCCGCCATTGCGGCGGTGGCCAAGCGATCGGAGATCGCGCACGGCGAGTGCTTATTCAAAAAGGAACTACCATCATGGCGAATGATCTTTCGGCGATCATGCCGAAAATTCTCGCGCGCGGGCTGTTGACCCTGCGTGAACAGGCGGTCATGCCCCGCCTTGTCAATCTGGACTATGGGTCCGACGCGGCGGAAAAGGGCGACACCATCGATGTGCCCATTCCCACCGCCAAGACCGCCCAGGATGTCACCCCGTCCGAAGTGCCGCCGGCCACCGCCGACAGCACGCCGGGCAAGGTGCAGATCGCCCTGGATAACTGGAAGCATGTGGATTTCAAACTGTCTGACCGGGACCTCATGGAGGTGGACCGGGAGCGGCATTTCCTGCCCCTGGAGATGGCCGAGGCGGTGCGCGCCCTGGCCAACGAAGTGAACCTGTCCTTGCATCAGCAATATAAGGGCATTTACGGGTTCGTGGGCACGGCGGCGACCACGCCTTTCGGGTCTGATGCCACCGAGGCCATCGCCGCCCGCAAGGCTTTGCTGACTCAGGCGGCGCCGAAAACCGACCGGCGCATCGTGTTGGATTTCGACGCGGAAACCAACGCGCTCGCCCTGCCGGACTTCGCCGATGTGGAGAAAACCGGTGAGTCGGGCGTGAAGGTGGAGGGCGAAACCGGCCGCAAATACGGCTTCGATTGGTTCTCCGACGATACGGTGCAAACCCATACGGCGGGCACGCTCACCGGCACCATCGCGGTATCCGGCGCCCATGCCCTGGGGGCCACTTCCATCATCCTGGCCACCGATGGCGGCGAGGCGGTGAACCTGTTGGAAGGCGATGTGGTCACCTTCGCGGGCGATACCCAAACCTATGTGGTCGGGGCCGATGTGAATATCGGTGCCTCCACCACCGGCGGCATCACCATCTACCCGGGCTTGAAAGTGGCCCTGGCGGGCGGCGAGCAAATCTCGGTGAAGGGAGACCATGTGGTGAACCTGGCCTTCCACCGGGATGCCTTCGCCTTCGCCAACCGGCCCCTGGCCCAAGGCACGGCGGAAATGGCGCTGGGCAACGGGATCGTTTCCATGACCGATCCGCAGACCGGCATTTCCATGCGCCTGGAGGTCTCCCGCCAGCATAAACAGACCGTTTGGGACCTGGATATCCTCTGGGGCGCCAAACTGGTCCGGCCGGAACTCGCCTGCCGCATCGCCGGGTAAGAAATAGTTCCTCCCTGCCAACTGAAATCACCGTGTGGTTTAGGCCGCACGGTGATTTCTTTTTTGGCCCTCAAACGCCGGGCGCGATCTCCGATCGCTTGGCTTACGGGCTGACCGCCCGGCCCCTGTTCGGGGCTTCTCGCGCGACGCGCTCGGGGTTTGTTTTTTTGGCCCTCAGACGCCGGGCGCGGCCTCCGATCCCAAAAACCTGGATATTGATAAATGCGCAGCGCAACTGTTCGCCTGAAACGTAAATCCGATGGTCGCGAAATCATCGTCGATCAACGGGCCTATGCCACCGATCTGGGCCGCTGGCGCGCCTGGCGCCTGGTGGGCACCACACATGGGGAGGCCGATGGCATCCTGCCCACGGTGGGTGGAAGGGCAGACGGCGCCGAAGCCATCGACTATGCCGGATTGCGCTGGTTTGCCTTGAAATCCGCCACCCATAAAGCCACGGGAAGAACGCCCAATACCAAGGCCGATGCCATCGCCGCTTTGCGCGGCGCTGGGCTGTGGAACGGCGATTGATCCCGTGCTGCGCCGCTTCGTGCATGTACTGACGAATTTGGCACCGGAAACGGCGGTCACCTATGTGCGGGTGTCCGACGGGTTCGAGCTGTTTCACGTGCCCCACGCCAACGCCCCGGACGGAACCGGCGCCTATCAAACCCGCTTCCTTCATGCCGGGGGGGAGACGGTGGATATCCTGCTGCGTCCTCCGGGCTGCCCCACCGACCTGTTCAATACTTATGGCCTTCTGCTCCCCGCTGCGGATGCGACCTTACGGCTGCGGATGAGCGGCCAAGAGCTAACTTTCTAACATCTTCAAATCATCAGACTTACAGGAGAATGGAATGCTTGAGAGCGCCATGGGCCATGTCGCCGTGAGCCATCTTTACAGGGTGGAATGTGTCGGGCGGGATGGTGCCCTGAAATGGGCCGAGGAAACCCCCAATATCGTGGTCAACGAAGGCCTGAACGATTTCCTCGACAAATATTATAAGGGCTCCGGTTACACGGCGGCCCATTATGTGGGCTTGAAGGGCACAGGCACGCCGGCCGCGGCCGATACCATGGCGAGCCATGCAAGTTGGTCCGAGGTAACGCCCTATTCCGATGCCGCCCGTCAAGCCCTCACCATGGGCACGGTCTCCGACCAATCGGTGGACAATGCCGCTGCCAAGGCGGTGTTCAACATCAATGCAACGGCGACCGTTTACGGTGCCTTCGTCACCACGGACAGCACCAAGGGTGGGACCAGCGGTACCCTGGTCGGCGCGGCGGATTTCAGCGCCAGCCGTAATGTGGAAAGTGGCGATACGCTGAATATCACCATCACCGCAACCACCGCCTCGGCCTAATCGAAAACGGGGGAGCAAGCGTGCGATGGCGCAGCTTTTAATCCATGCAACCGGGCGGGTGAACCTGACCGATGCGACCAAAGACGCCGAGCTCTATAAAGCGGGTGATGTGGTGGCCGTGTTCGAGGATTCCTGGACCTGGGGCCGTAAGGAGCATTTCGAGGTCTGGCACGGAGAAGGCCGTCCAGAGGCTGATTGGCCGGGTGATTTTTATCTGGTGAAGCTCCCCCGTGTTGCCGTTGAAGCCGCCCGCTATCTGTTGACCTCGGGGGAGAGTATGGCCCAGGTCTGGACCCGGCGGGCCTATTTGGCCAATGCGCCGATTCTGGAACGAAGGGCACCGGGGTATTACGAAGAAGGCCATCCCAGAGCGGGGCGACGGCGGGACACCATGACCGCCTATAAATGGATTGAAAGGGCTGATGTAGGCCTGACCGAGACCGGCTTTATCACGCAAAAGCCCGGTATCGGCGAATGGCTCCCCGAGGAATTGCGGTAGATGCCCACCACGGTAACAGAGACCATCGGGGTTTCGGGCGACTCCCCGGATTACACGACGATTGCCGCATGGGAAGCCGCCCTGCCGTCTGATCTGGTTTCCGATGATGAAGTGCGCGTCGGTAACATTATCAGTGACACCACTTGGGCGTCGTCGTCTGTGGTCATATCGGGCCAAACCACGGACAGCACCCGCTACCCGCATTTGAAGGTCGATAGCACGGTCTTCTTTCCTGGCATCTACGACGGACCGCTTATCTATAACAATGACCGATACGGGTTCGTTGTCGATGTCACGACGTCGTATGCGCGGGTTACGGGCCTACGCATTGTCAACACGAATTCACAGTCGGGGGGCGGGGCGGCAGTCCGTGTTTCCGGCGGAAGCGCCATTGTTGAGAAGTGCTTCGGGCGGGGAAAGAATGTTTTTCTGTTGCGGGATGCAACCAATCCGCCCAGGGCGATTAACTGTATCGCCTCGCTGTTTGATTCCAACCAGTCTGGCTATGGCTATTATTCGGTCACCACCCGAGGGTTTGAAGCTTATAACTGCATCGCCATCGGCGACGGTACCTACGGCGAGGGGTTCCAGGTTCATTCCGATCATAAAGTTGTCAACTGTGTTGGCTATAATCTACAGAACGCCTTTGAGACCGGCACCTGGGCTTCCGGCTCCGATTACAACGCCTCTGATGACACAACAGCAAACCAATTCACCAATTATGTAACCGGGCTGGCGTCCGCCGATTTCGTTGACGATTCAAGTTATCTTGGCGATTTCCACTCGGCCTCTGGCTCTGCGCTGATTGGCGCGGGTTCCGATCAATCGTCGATTTTTACAGACGATGTGGATGGCGATACACGGTCTGCCTGGGATATTGGATACGATGAATATGCCTCTGCTGGGTCCGCCTTTAACGAGGCGGTCTCCCTCGCGGTTTCTGCCGGGATATCCCCGTCAGCAGGATTGAATGCCGCCGCGGCAATGGCGCTGCAAACGGTGACAACGGCGGGGTCTGGCCCGCAAGGTGCCTTTGCGCCCTCCATGGTGCTGGAGATGGTGGCGCCCCTTGCCGCTGCGTCGCAGGCAGCGGCGGTGGGGTCGATCCATTTGAATCTTGATGGTTTTCTATCCGCCGCCAGCCAGATGATGCTGAACCCTTCGGCGCCGTTGCAAACGATCAACGGCCTGCAGGCGAGCCATGCCAATTTGTTCAACGAAACCCTGAGCCTTGCGACCGAGGCCGGGCTGGGGACCCAAACCGGCGTGGCGTTCAACGCCGAGATCACCTTGCCCGCGCAAACCGGCGCCGCCGGTGCCGCCTTGGGGGTTCTCGAAAGCACCGTGGTTCTGCCCGCCCAGCTTGGTGCGCTCATCGCGGCGGGTCTGGCTGCCGGTGCAGAGATCACCTTGCCTGCGACCCTGCAATGTGGCGCCGTCGCGTTTTCCGGCGTGGGTGTGCGGTTCCTACAGAAGATTGACGTCACGGCATTACCCACAACGCAGACCGCAGCGGTGCGGGGGCAAGCCCTTGCGGTTTCCCATACTGAAAATACCCGCTTCGCGGCGGCGGCCCGACCCTGGTCCCATCAGGTGTCGGTGCGCCCTTCCGCCTTCAACACCCTTGTGGAAAGAGACTAATGGCTGAAAACCCCACAATCGAACGCTATCGCGGCGATACGGTGGCCGTATCGTTTACATTTACCGAAAGCGATGGGTCTGCCATCGATCTAACCGGCGGCAGCCTGCTGTTGACGGTGAATTCGGAAAAAGGCCCGACCGATACGGCCAATCAGCTTTGGCAGATTGTCGGCACGTTGACCGATGCGACGACTGGTAAAGCCGAATTTACCCCCTCGGCGGTGCAGGCCGATCTGGAGCCGAAAACCTACTATTACGATATCCAGTTCACCGATTCCGCCGGGGCAATCCGCACCATGGCGTTGGGCAAATTCGTCGTTACCCAAGACATCACCAAATAGGAGACCCCCATGGCGTTGATCGTGGAAGACGGCAGCGGCAAGACCGATGCCGAAAGCTATGTGACCTTGGCGGAGGCGAATATTTTCTGGGCCGCCCGCAACGATGCGGTTTGGGCCGATGCGGGCGACCTGGAAAAGGAAGCGGCGCTACGCGCGGCCACGGAATATCTCGATGTGGCCTATGTATGGAAAGGGGTGCGCGTCGCTGTGAGCCAGGCGCTGGCCTGGCCCCGCTACGGGGTGGTGGACCGGGACGGGTTCGCGGTGGATTACGATGCCGTGCCCGATGCGGTGCGCACCGCCCTCAATCATCTGGCGCATGCGGCGCTAGGCGAGGATTTGCTGCCTGCCGAAGATGCGGCGAGCCGGATCAAGCGTCAGCGGGAAAAGGTGGATGTGATCGAAACCGAAACCGAATATGCGCCGGGAACGAGCAGTCGCAAACGCTTTCCGTTGGTGGACAGATTGGTTGAAAACCTGACTCGGGGCCGGGCAGCAGGGCTGGTTGGCACGCAGGAGCGGGCCTGATGGTGGATTATACCCGCCTCGCCGGAACGGTCGCCGAACTGATCGCCACCTATGGCCGGTCGGTAACGTTGACCCAGGTCGCTTCTTCCTTTGATGCGTTAACCTTGACGACCTCGGAAGCCACCACCAGCCATGACATGCTGGCGGTGGTGATGCCTGCGTCTGCCCGCACGGCCTTGGCTCTGGATAGTGGGGTCGAGACCGGCACCTTGGTCGCCAGCGACCTGCGTTCGCTGCTGATGCCCGCCAGCGCCGGCGTGATTCCAAGGTCCGGAGACCGGTTTACCTTCGATGGTTTGACCTGGACCGCTTTGGGCGCGAGCCCGCTCTATCCCGGGGGTACGCCCCTCATTTACCGGGTCACGGTCAAACGGTAACCGGTGCAACCTTCAAACAAAACGGTGCTTCATGAGCTTTCGCAGTGACGCGGAAACCCTGGTGGGTAAATTCGTGACCGATTTTACGGCAGCCCATCCGGACATTTCCATCGCCCATGACAATGTGGATTTCGATCCGCAAGGCGCGGCTTTTGTGCGGGTCACCGTGGTGCCTGGCCAATCGGCCCTGGTGGCCATGCCGGGCCGGTACCGGAACCGTGGCTTGTTGGCGGTGCAGATCCATTCCCCCCGGGGGCAGGGCGCGGGCGCTGCCCTGGGCATCGCCGATGACATCGCCGGGTTCTTTCGCGGCTTTCGGTCGGGTGATCTGCTCTGCCGTGCGCCTGCTGTTTCCCGGGTGGGGGAGGATGATGCGTTTTACCGCGTTGCCGTCGCCATTCCCTACCAGTCGGACATCATCGTTTAACCCTATCCGCCTTACTGTTCTAGGAGATCATCCATGCCATTCGCCGATACGTCGGGCGTTGAACTCGCCTATGTCGCGGAATCCAGCTGGGGCGCAACCCCCGCTTCGCCGTCGTTCCAGCGGGTTCGGTTCACCAGCGAAACCCTCAGCTACAATATCGAAAACGCGGTGTCCGATGAAATTACGCCAAATCCCTCCGTCTCCGACCTTGTGCAGGTAGGTGCCGCCGTGGAGGGAGACGCCAATTACGAGCTTTCCTATGGCAGCGATTTTCACAATCTGTGGGAGGCCGCCCTGCGGAGCAGCTTCACTACCGGCACGGTGACTCAGAACGTAACGGCTACCGGCGCGGAATCCCTCGGGGCGACCACGGTGAACGTCACCACCGATGGCACGGGGGATGTCTCCCTGGACCAGGGGGACCTGGTCTATTTCGGCGCTGAAGGGCCGTATTTCGTGACCGCCAGCACCAGCATCGGCAGTTCTACCTCTGGCGATATTCCCATCGCGCCGGGGCTGCGCAACGCGCTTTCTGGCGCCGAGGTGGTCACGGTGCGCAACGCGGTGTCTGGCGGTAGTGGGGCCAGCAGCCTGACCTTCGAAAAACTGTTGGATGTGGCGGGGAGTTCCACCTATTTCCGCTTCGAAGGCTGCCGCATCAATGGCATGGGGTGGAGCCTGACGCCCGGATCCATCGCCACCGGATCACTCGGGCTGATGGGCGGGACCCATTCCAAGGGCACCGAGATCCTGTCTGGCGCCAGCTATGCGAACGGGAATGCAAACCCGGTTTTGGCGGCCCCCGATGCGGCCAATATCATGGTGGGCGGCACCACCACCCCACTGTATTTCACCGAATTATCGGCACGGATCGCCAACAATCTGCGGGCACAGCAGGCGGTGGGGTCCTTGGGCGCCCTGGGGATCGCCTATGGTCGGCGCGAGGTGACGGGCACCTGCAATGCTTATTTCGAGGATGACGAGTTTTATTCTCTGTTCGTCAATGGAGCGGAGACGGAGCTTTCCTTCGATCTTTCCGATGGGACCAACACCTATACCTTCTGGCTGCCCCGGGTGAAGCTGCGCACGGCGGAAATTACCACGCCCGGCGTGAACCAGAACATGCTCCAGAATGTGGGCTTCCAGGCGCTTTACGACAATGGTGCCACCGGAACCGACATCATCATCGCCCGCTAAACAGATGGATTTGTATGCGCAGTTTGAAACGGCCCCCGAGGCGGAAACGGAAGGGGTTTGGGTCGATATCGGCGGTGGGGCGGAAATCCGCGTGGCGCGGGCGGGTAATCCCGCCCACCGCGCGGCGGCGGACCGGCTGACAAAGCCCTACCGGGCGGTCTTGCGGGCGGGGGGCAACCTGCCCGACAAAACCCAACGGGAGATCGCCATCGAATCCATGGTCGAGGCCATCTTGCTGGACTGGCGGGGAGTGACCGGTCCCGACGGCGGGCCTCTCCCCTACAGCAAGGAGAATGCCCGCCGGGCGCTGAGTGACCTGAAGGATTTTCGCGATCTGGTAACGCAAATCGCGACTGCGGCGGAAACCTTCCGCAAAAGCGCTTTGGAGCAAGCGGCAAAAAACTTCGAGGCGCCGTCCGCTGGTCCCTCCAGTTTGGCGGCAAGGCCCTCACCCTCCTTTTGAACCGCTTTGAAGACGGTGCCGGGCTGTCGACCGTTCTGGCCGATGCGCCCGACATCAATCCGCAACAGCAGCAAGACCTGGACGCTTTTTGGACCTTGCACCGGGCGCGGCAGTCCTCTCAACCGATCCGGCTGTCGGAGATCCAGGCCTATTGCCACCTGACCGGCATCCGTTCGGTGGAAGAACAGGCAGACCTGACCTTCCTGATCCAAGAAATGGATGCGGAATGGCGGGATTGGGCGGCGGAGCGTCAGGCCGCAGCGCAAAAAGCCCAAAGTCATTTGAACCGTCAAACGCTTTCGCGAGGGCAATCGTCATGACATCGCCAATTGAAGATACAGCTTTTCGAGCGTTGGGGGCCGACTTTATCGGCTTCACCCGCTCCGTGCAGGATGGTGCCGAACAAGCGGTCTACGCCGTTAAGGAGATGTCGGCGGCGCTTCCGGGCGTGCGCCACGATACGGATGTACTTCTGAACGCCATCAAAAATTCCGATGCCTTCATGGAAATAACCAAGGAAGCAGCGGGTGCCACGAAGGAGACCCGTGCCTTTGGCCTCGCGGTGGACGATGCGGCGAAAAAAATGGACAGGGCCACCAAGGCCAATGAGAAATTGAATAAATCCATGGGCCAGCTGGGCGACGCCGCGCAGCAGGCCGCTTTGCCCATGGGAAAGCTGTTCGACCGGGCGGTGAACGGGTTCGAATCCCTGATCTTTGAGGGCGGGACGTTCAACGACCTGTTGACGGACCTGTCGCGCACGGCATTTCAGATGTTTAAACAGGCGGCCTTCCCGCAAGGGGTCGGCGCGGCCTTCGCCGGTGGCGGCGGGGGACTTGGCGGCGGCTTGCTCGGCGCTCTCTTTGGCGGCGGGTTCAACTTGGATTTTTCTGGGTTGGGATCGCTGTTTCCCTTTGCCAGCGGTGGCGTCATGACCCCCAAGGGACCCATGGCATTGGAATCCTACGCCAGCGGCGGAATCGCCAAATCGCCGCAGATCGCCATGTTCGGTGAAGGGGATCGACCGGAGGCATTTGTTCCTCTACCGGACGGTCGGCAAATACCCGTTGCCCTGCAAGGCGGGGGGCAGGCAATGACCATTACCCAGAATTTCAATATTTCGACGCCGGATGCCGGGTCGTTCCGCCGGTCGGAAAATCAGATCATGAAACGGGCGCGTCGGGCGGTGAATGCGGCGGGGAGGATTGGCTGATGGCCGTACTCTGGTTCGATGGGTTCGATCAGTATTTTTCCAGTGGATCGACGGAGCTTGAACTCTTCGAAAACTATACCTTTCGCCACGATGATGGCTGGGGAAACGTGCAACCTGCGGGAGGCATTTTGCCCCGCACCGGAACCCGTTTCTACTACCATGCAGCCACTGCAGATTACAGTTGGCTTGCGCGCTATATTGGGGAGTATGGGGCGGGGGCCGAGCTGACGGCCGGGTTCGGGTACTCTTTCGAAGAGCGGCTGGGCGGCGATACGGAATCGCCGTTTTTCCAATTCTGGTCGTTGATCGGCACCCCCCGCATGCGGCTGCTGCACGATGCCACGGATTTTTACATTCGCATCGAGATTTGGAGCGAGACCTTGAATGGATGGGTCTCCGCAGCCCAATCCTGCGATGGCGTTTTGGCCCCGCAAATGTGGGAATTCGTCGAAGTCCGCCTGAAAATGCACGCGACCCAGGGGGAAGTGGAAGTCCGGGTGAATGACGAAACCATCCTGCTGGTCGGCGACCTCAACACGGTCTGGTCGGACCCGGTGCGTTTCGGCGGTTTTTATACGCCTTGGCAGTGGGGCGCGGCCCATGATGATTTTTATATGCTGGACCATAGGGGCGCCCCCAGCACTTTCCTGGGTGCGAAAACCCGGGTGCGGGTGGCGGTCCCCACGGTTGACGGCATCGGTAATAGTTTTTCGGTCGCGGGCGCCTCTGCAACAGGCTTCGATGCCCTCAATGCGCAGACCGATGAGGATACGGACTACGTCTATTCAAATGTGGATGGGGCCGTCGATCTGTACGCGCATAACGCCCTCCCGCAAAGCACGGTGAAGATCGTTTCCGCCATGGTGATGAGCCGGGCCCGTGCCGATGGTGGTGTGAGCCGGTTTTTGGAAAACCGGCTCACTTATCCGGGCGGTGGCACGAGCAATCAGGCGAAACATGCGCTTACGCCCTCTTATCATTGGTACACGGATATATGCGAGGGCGCGCCCGGTCTGGCCTGGACGGTGGATCGCGCCAGTCTCGTCTGGTCTGGATTTCGGGGGGGCAACAACTAATGGCGTTACTCTGGGCCCATTGGGGCGAGGATTTTCTGGGCGACCCCACGCATACCAGCGTGAGTGATTTTCAAAATCACCTGGACTGCGACATGCCCAACGACCCGGTTCTGGGGAAGAATTTTGGTGTTAGTCAGGATGACCCCTTTGGGGCTGGCCAATACTGTATGCATAAATCCGCTGATAACGGGGACTGGAATGGGGAATTTCGCCTCCCCGCCGCGCTCACCAACGGCAATGTGGTGATTGTGGAATGTCACTATCGGTTGGGAGAATGGCAAACCACCTCCCATCCAGGTACCGAAGACCTGATCACCTTCAAGGATCAATCGACCATTAACGAACCTTCCGGCCTGCAATGGGATGTTAATGGCCGCCTGCTGATGCGCCTGAAGAATGGCGATATCCATGCGTCGCGCGCCGGGTTGTTCACCTGGCGCGGCCATTGGCATCATATCGGCATCAAGCTGGTGTACGGGGTTGCAGGATCGGTGCAGGTCCGCCTGAATGGCCAAACGGTGATCAGTGTTGATGGGGTTGATACGACCCTGACCAATCCTATTGATCGGGTGACATTCGCTGGTCGTTGGCGGCAGGAGACCTTCTTTGACAATGTGTTGATCATGGACGATACCGGCGGCGAACTAAACGACTTCCTGGGCCCGGTGGAGATCGCCTGTTTGCAGCCCAACAGCGATCATACGGTGGCCTGGTCGACCACGGGGGCCAACAATTTTGACGCCCTGATCCCGGACGATGACAACGCGGTCAATACCGCCTCGGTGGATGGCACAACGGATATGTTCGATTTGCCGGATCTACGGTCGGAAATTACCGATGTGCATGCGGTGGTGTTGGCCACCTGGGGGCGGCGCGACGACGCAACCTCCCGCCAAGTTGTGCCGCGTATCGATGTGGGCGGCACGGTGGCGGAAGCAACAGGCTTTGCGATTCCAAATCAAGCGGCGCGGATCGGTAAACATACCGCGTTTGTGACGCCACCGGGCGCGGGCAGTTGGACTGTCGCGGACGTCAATAACCTGCTCTGTGGCTATAAGCTGGTGAACGCCTGATGGTCGCTATTGTCAGCAAGCAGAATCTGGGCATCGTCGCCACGGCAGGCGGTGCGAGTATCCGGGTCACCACCCATGCCATTGCGTTCCTGGTGCAGGACGAACCCTTCGACCTTCGGTTCCTGGATGAAATCAACGGAGAGGACGACATGTTTCTGGATGTGACTCTGCCCGACAATCTGGCGCGTGGATCGAGCGGGGAGGAGCTCTTCGCGGTGGACGATGTGACGGTGGATTCAGGTGCCGAACAACGCATCAGCCGGTGGCAGCATCCGCGCCGGGCTTTCGATGTGGGATACGCTGTGCAGACCATGGAACAGCTGCAAACTCTGGCGGCTTTTTGGAAAGTGGTGCGCGGCAAGGAATATTCGTTCCGGTTCAAGGATTGGTCAGATTACCACTCCGCAGACTGGGCCGGGCAAGTCCGCAATCCCATCACCAAGGATGATCAGCAGATCGGCATCGGCGATGGAACCACCCCGGATTTTCAACTGACCAAAATCTATACCTATCCAGAGACCTTTGGCGGCGGCACGCAAAGCTATACCCGCCTTATTACCAAGCCGCGCCATGGCAGCGTGCTGATCGCGGTGGATGGGGTGTTGCAGACCGAAACAACCGACTACGCTGTCGATCACGCGACGGGCGTGGTGACCTTCGTGACGGCGCCAGCGGCGGCTGCGGTCGTCTCCGCCGGGTATGAGTTCGACGTGCAGTGCCGGTTCGATATTGATGGGTTCCCGCTGGAACATCAGTTCCATGCGGGTGGCGATGCGTCCTCCATTCGTATCGTCGAGGTGCGAAACGAAGCCTGATGAAAACCCTCAGCGATGACTTACGCGCCGCGTTTTTAAAACGGGGTGTTCGGGCCTGCCTGTGCTGGATGATCAAGCGGGAAGACGGGCAGATCTTTGCCTTCACCGCCCATGATGCACCGTTGACCATCGATATTGGCGATGGCAATGGGCCGCAAACATATGCACCGTCAGATGCCTTCAGCCCGTCTGCCCTTGAACAGGAAGTGGGCGGCGCGGCGCAGAACCTGGAGGCCACGGTGCTGACCTCCGACCTGATCACCGAGGCGGACCTGCTCGCCGGGTTGTTCGACCATGCGGAATTGCGATTGTTCTGGGTCAATTGGGATCATCCGGAATATGGGATCATGTCTCACGCCCGCTATCATATGGGTCAGATCCGTACCGATGGGGCGAAGTTTCAGGCGGAGATGATGTCTCTCGCCCATCATTTGCAATATTCCATCGTCGATCTGTTCTCGCTGACCTGCCGGGCCAATCTGGGCGATGAAAAATGCGGGGTGAACCTGGCGGGTGCGGAGACCACTCCTGTCACACTGGACAGTTCCGCGGCAAGCAGCAGCTTCTCGCGGGCCACCGGATCCTTCATCACGGATGGCTTCAAGGTCGGCAACGAGATTTCCGCAACCGGTTTTGACGCGACCACGGATGCCCAGACCTACCGGATCACGGATGTGCAGGCGTTGGTTCTGACCGTGGACCCAGCGCCGGCGGACGTTACCGGCGGCGGCGATGAAAGCCTGCAGACGGAAGGATATCCGGGATACACCAACAGCGGCACGGTAGAGGCGGTGGCGGATCGGGCCCAGTTCTATGATTCCAGCCGGGCAGGCGATGCGGAAAATTTTTACCGCACGGGCAAACTGACTTGGCTGACCGGGGACAACGCCAATCGGTCCATGGAGGTGCGTCAGTTCAACAGTGGCTATTTCGCGCTGATGGAACCCATGCCGCGCCCCATTCAGGCCGGCGACAGCTACAGCGTCCAGGCGGGCTGCGATAAGACCTGCGAAATCTGCGCCGCCCGGTTCAGTAATTTGATCAATTTTCGCGGTGAACCCCTGATCCCCGGGCGCGATGAAGCCTCGGAATATCCCAATGCCTTGTGATCCCAGCCCGGCATTCCGCCAACAGATCGTCGCCCTGGCCCGTGATTGGATCGGCACACCGTTCCAGCACCAGGGGCGGCTCAAGGGGGTGGGAGTGGATTGCGCAGGTTTGGTGATCGGTGTGACCCGGGAACTGGGCTTGGCCCCCGAAGATCGCCCGACTTATGGCCATGCGCCAGACCGCTATGTGCTGGGGGAGATGCTGGATCGGCAGGCGCGCCTTAAGGGTCGGGATGGCGCCTGTGCCGAACCCGGAGACCTGTTGCTGTTCTGGGTGTCGGACCGGCGCTATCCGCAACATCTCGGCATCGCCACGGGGCGGCAAAATGGGGATCTGATGATGGTGCATGCCTATGCGCGGCCCGGTAAGAACAAACTGAACAAGGTGCTGGAAATGCCACTTGGCCCCTATTTTTACAGTCGTCTGGTAGCCGTTTACGCTATCCCAGGAGGGACCCATGGCTAGCCTTGCACTCGGCGTTGTCGGTTCCGCACTGGGCGGCCCCATTGGAGGTTTTATCGGCAGCACCATCGGTCGATATATCGATCAGGAACTGTTCGGCGATAAGGTCGACAGCCCCAAGGTAGATGACATCCCGATCACAGGTGCCTCCCCCGGCAATCCCATCCCCCGGGTCTATGGCAAGGCGCGGGTCCCCGGGCAGTTCATCTGGGCGGGCGAGCTGGTCACGGTGGAGGGCGACGCCCCGGGCAAAGGGGGCGACAAGGGAACGCCGGATGCCCATTATCGGGATGTGGCGGTGGCGGTCTGCTCTGGCCCGGTGACGGCGATTACGCGGATCTGGGCGGATGGCAAGGTCATCTTCGAAGAACCGGTGCCGGACTCGGCGGTGGAATTGGCCCTCGCGGACCTGACAGATGTGGATCTGACATTGGAAGTGGGGCCCAACACGACCTTTTATTGGGCCTTGAACGCCACGGATTCCCGCTGGCCGACCACGGAAGCCGCGTTTTCCGAGTTCTTCGATCCGCAGAAAATCTACGACATGTCAGGCTGGGCCAACGGCGCCAATAATTCGGGGGTGCAGCTCCATTGGCGCGCGGGTCAGGTGGCGATCATGCGGGTGTATCCCAACCCGGCCAATGTGGATCTCGTAAAGATCGCAAATTCGGATGAAGACGATACCTCCGGCGCGGAAGTGGATGGCGAGGGCAATCGGTTCATCGCCGAAATCGGTGCGACGGTGACCTTTTCCCAGCGGACCACCATCGAGAGCCGATATGAAAACATCCGCATTTATCTGGGAACCGAAACCCAGGGCACCGATCCCCTGATCGCCACGGCCATGGGTGCTGCTTTCCCCGAGCTGGGATCGACCACCATCGGGTTTCGCGGCCTCTGTTACGTAATGTTCCAGCAGCTTTACCTGAACCAGTATGGCGGACGCCTACCGATTTTTGAGTTCGAGGTGGTGGTGGATCGTTCTTGCGGGGGTGGCGGGCAGAACGTAGGCGGCTGGACCGCCGCCCATGTCATCGCCGATCTGGCGGAACGGGCGGGGGTCGATCCCGGATTGACGGGAATTGTCGATGGCGGCGGTCCGGTCCGGGGGCTCAGCATTGCCACTGCGGCCAGCCCGCGCCAGGTGTTCGAAACCTTGCGTGCTGTTTATCCCATCGAAGTGGCGGAGACATCGGAGGGACTTCGGGTGATCTCGCGACGGGCGCAGCCTACCGTGAAAATCTATGAAAAAGACTTCGGCGCGGTCCAGAAACTGGGCGAGGTGGAGCCCCTGACCCGCACCACGCGGGCGTCTGATCTGGAGATGCCCTACGAGGTCGATGTCAAATATAATGATATCGACCGGGATTATCAGAGCAACAATCAGCGCGCGCGGCGGGAAATTGCCTCTTCCGGCTGGCCGCTTGCCAGCCGCAAGCGGGTGGTGATCGATACCCCGGTGGTGATGACCTCTTCGCTCGCCTCCAAGGCGGCCTGGGAGATGATGGGCCTTGCCTATATGCGGCGT
The DNA here is from genome assembly GCA_049605255.1 of Magnetospiraceae bacterium. Classification (GTDB taxonomy): domain Bacteria; phylum Pseudomonadota; class Alphaproteobacteria; order Rhodospirillales; family JBMYUJ01; genus JBMYUJ01. Next base: position 12,473 of record JBMYUJ010000041.1, on the reverse strand, counting down.
CGGTCCCTGTCCTTGCGGGCTCCCTTCAAATACGCCCTGCTGGATGCTGGCGACATGGTGCGTATGGTGCATCTGGACGGGGAGGAGCGGGATTACCTGGTAGACGAACTGGGGGTCACCAGCGGCGGTATCGTGGAAATAACGCTCACACCGAACGATGTTTTGTATTGGGCCTGGGATGATCCGGGCTTCGTGGTGCAGAAGCGGAGCGGCCTCACTTTCCCGATCCCGTCTGACGGCATGATGCTAAACCTGCCGGGGTTGTCGAACGCGGAGCAGGATTTCGGGTTCTATTTCATCGCCTATCCGCAGGTCGAGGATGGGGACTGGACCCGCGCCAATCTTTACCGCGATCCTGGCGATGGGGTGTTCGACAATCTGGGGACCGTTGCCCCGGCGGCGACCCATGGCATTGCGTCAACAACGCTGGGGGGCGCCTCCGAATATTACATCGATCGGACCAGCACCCTCACCGTGGTTCTGGAGAGGGGTACGCTACAATCGGTCGCTGAGGCCGACCTGTTCACGGGCAAGAATTACGCGTTGATCGGCTCGGAAATCATCCAGTTCGCGGGGGCCATTCAGACCGGGGCGAACACATACGACCTGACGATTCTGCTGCGCGGGCGGCATGGCACGGAGAAGTTCATCGGTACCCACGGGGCCAGTGAATTGTTTGTGTTGCTGGATGGGGCCGTGGTCAGGTTCGATGATGACGCTGAGAACAAGGATGCGTCCCTGGATTGCAAAATCCAGACGCCGGGGCAGGCCCTCACGGATCTGGGCCCTGTCGCCTTCATCAACACGTGCCGCGCCCTGCGCCCTTGGACCGTGACCAACGTCCAAAGTAGCCGGGATGGCGATGATCTGACCGTCACCTGGGATCGGCGGGACCGGAAAGGCCAATGGTCATCGGGCGCTGGCTTACCTTTGTCGGAAGACACGGAGGAATATGTGGTCCGTGTTTTCAGTGGCTCGACCGAGGTCAACGAATACACGGTGACCAGCCCCAGTTGGGCTTATTCGAGCGCCGAGCAGACCGCCGACCTGGGCGCGCCCAGCGGCTCGATCAGTATCAAGATTCATCAGATGTCCGCCCAGGTCGGGCGCGGGATCGGCCTACAGGCCACGGTGTAAGGAGGTAAGAGAATGGCGACGACCCCCCGCGAGAGTTTGGAGCTTCTGGCCGCGAACGCGGACAACAAGGAAATCAAGTTTAATGAAAACATGAAGAAGATCGAGGTGCTGCTTCAAACCTCGGTGATCGACAAGGACCTCACCGCGCCGCCTGGGGGTGAGAGCGAAGGGGACCTGTATGTTGTCGGGGCTTCTGCCACGGGAGATTGGGCAGGGCAAGACGGCAATGTGGCCTACTACTACAATGCAGCCTGGGAGTTTTACACGCCGCGGGAAGGCTGGTGGGCCTTCGTCGAGGACGAGAATATTCGCTACGAATATGTCGGTTCTGCGTGGCAGGAGATGGTGGTCTCGGGCGGCTTCTTCAACGACCATGACAATGTGACCCTGCCGGTGATCGACCGGGACCTGACCGCACCGCCGGGAGGCGAAGCCGACGGCGATATTTACTGGATCAACGGCACCGGCACGGGCGGCTGGGCTGGCAACAGCAATAAGTTTGCCGGATGGGACGGGGTCAACAGCGTTTGGCAATACCACACGCCAGTCGAAGGCGATGTCATGTGGGTCGAGGACGAAGACCTACTGTTGCGGTATGACGGTTCGGCCTGGGTTGGCAACCCGTGGGAAGTCGCCTTGTTCTTGCCGGGCCTCCCCGCTGCCAGTGCCATTGCCACGCAATTGGTTGCAACGCGGGCGGTCACGCTGCCGTCGGGCTTGACCGGCTCCCAAGGATACGCGCTGACGGCGCCCGCCGATGGGGCCGTGACCTTTGATATTCAGAAAAATGGGGTGTCTATTGGCTCGGTTAACATTGCGCAAAGCGCCAACACCGCGACGTTCACCTTCTCATCGGCCCAGTCCTTGGCGGCGGGGGATCGGCTGACGATCTACACGCCGGGAACGCAAGACAGCGCCATGGCGAATGTGTCGATCACCCTGGTCGGAGAGTTGACATAATGGCGCTGCTAAAAGTTTGGACGCCGGATATCGGATATAACGCCGCGACGGCGATGAAGAAGAAAGCCACGGTACGAAATCCAGGCCCCTCACAGGTTACGTCGATTGAGGCCCCGGCGAACGGGGGCTCGGCTTGGAGTGTTCCTGAAGGCTCATACCTCGCTATCCAGGCAATCCCCACTGCGAGTTCGAAACTTCGCGTAGGGCTTTGGATTTGGGAGGAGGAACCCAATTCGAACTACGATTACATGCTGGAACTGGAAGTCACCTACGGCCTTGTGACAGGGACACGCCTCGCGGCCTTCGCCATGCAGCATTCGATTTACCCCTGGATCGCGTATGACACGAACGGCGCTACGGTGGATTACACCGAGATTTTCCGGCAAGTCCAAGAAGGATGGCGATGGGTCGAGATGCACATCACCAACAGCCTCACGGTCGCGACCATTGAAGTCTGGGTCGATGGCGAGAAAGTTGCCGATCTGACAGGCAAGGACACAGGCATTGCGGCTTTCAGCGGTACGGACCCCGTAAATGTTCGGGTGGGCAGCGGCAGTCAGTACACCTATATCGGCGGCGTGGTTGTTTGGGATGATTCAGGTTCCGGCATGACCGGATACCAGGGGCCGATGCGGATCGAAACGCTGACCCCGAATGGGGACGACGCCACGGATTCGGATTGGGTGCAGTCGGCGGGCGCCAATATCTATGACGCCGTGGATAGCGCGGCGGCTGAGGTCGATGACGTGTCTGACTACATCTACGCCGCCACGGTGGGGGATCGGCAATTGTTCGATCTGACGAATTTAGCGGCGACAGACATCTATACGGTTGAGGCCGTGACGCTGGAAACTCTGATCGGTCACAACGATGGCGTCTGGCCATGCCAGATGAAAACCTTGCTGAAATCCGGGGCGACGGAGAGCGACGGTACTTCAAAGCATCCGAAGCAATACGGCGCTGTTTACGATATTTGGGAGGTTGATCCCAACACGGCATCTGCGTGGACAACGACAGCGGTGAATGCCCTCCAGTCTGGGGCTGAAAGGATTTCACCATGAGTTTGTTGTTTGCTTGCAGCTTCGATGCGATTGGCGGCGTCCCCAATGGGGTGGGGGATATTCGGGCTCAGACCAGCGGGTTCGACTGGTCCTTCAACGCCACGGCCTCTAAATGGTCTGGCGGATGGGGGGCGCTATCGCCGGATGATGATCGGGCGCTTGAATTCCGGTTTCCTGAAACCCCGAACACGGCGGGGACCGTGCTTCGCGTGGGCTTCTGGGGGTACTCAACGTGGCTCCCGACGAACAACACCTATGAGTCCATCAAGTTCGTTGAGATCGAATCCACGGACGGCACGCGGGGTTGTTATGTCCAGCTTCGCATGGAGTACATGGACTTCTGGGCGCGGGCACAGCAGAACAGTCAACCGACGCTTACCGGCGCGGAAGATGGCTATCTTGATACCTGGAATTGGCAGCAATGGCATTGGTTCGAGTTCGAATTCACGTTGGACAGCAACAGCGCCACAGGTCGCATCCGGGCCTGGGTTGACGGCGAACTGGCGATCGACGGTAACACCCAGACCAATGCCTATGCGGGGACGAACGGGATCGACCGTCTGGTTCTGAACGGGGCGCAGAACAATGGCGATTGGTATTTCGATGATGTGATCGTCTGGGTCGATGACGGTGTGGGTATGACGGGGTATCAAGGACCGATGCGGATCGACACGCTGGTTCCGAATGGGGACGACACCGCGACCGGCATGAATTGGCAACTCAGCACGGGTTCAAACGGCTACGCGCTGCTGGACGAATCTGTTCCGGGCGCCCACGGCAACGGTGATTACATCTTCGGGGATGATACAAATCCGGGCGCCACCAACCCCGGCAACGAAGCCCTGTTCGATTTCGAGGATTTCTCGGGCGGTGTGGACACGGTGAATGGCGGTATCAAAGGCCTGACACTGACGGCATATGCGCTAATCGACGGGGCGGATACGGTGAGCGGGACGCTCTATATCGACAGCAATGGGACTGAGGCCGATGGCGAGCCGTTTACACTCACCGATAGCGCAGCCTCATACCTGTTCGACGATGCGTTCGACATCGACCCCGACACGTCTGGTGATTGGATCGATGCCGGGATCGACGCCCTCAAAGCAGGAGTGAAATACGACTCATGAGTATCGTCGCAATGTTTGGGATGGATGCCGTCAATCCAGGTTATTTCACCTACCACTGGCGGCAGCTTGGGGGGTCGGCGGTCCAGTACGAACAGCAGACAATCGTTCCTGGTGCTGGGCGCTTCGGTGGGGGGTGTTTGCGGCTTTGGAATGATCGCCCGCTGCACATCCAGCCTCTTGAAAATAACACGAACCGCGTCGGCATCGGAGGCTGGTTCAAGCATGACGGGGTGCGGAATTATACGGGCAAGATCATGCGCTTCACCGATGGCACGACCGTTCAAGCGTCGTTGGGGCTGAACGCGTCCACAGGCTACCTATATTGGTATCGTCAGAATGACGTGAATTATGGAAATTCAGGCGCGGAGATTCTTGCCCCAGGCACTTGGTATTGGCTTGAAGCCGCCTGCACGGTGGGGAATGCGGGTGTCGGCGATTTTGAAGTTCGCGTAAACAACACCCTAATTCACGGCGACAACACACAAGACTTCCAAGGCAGTTCTGCCTATTGCAACGGCGGTCAGATCGAAGGCCCCGGGAATTATTCTGACAACTACGGTTATTGGGATGATGTGGTCATGTGGGTTGATGACGGCTCTGGGCACGAAGGGTTCTTGGGTGACCTCGGCGGCGATATTCGCATCGATTGCCTGCTCCCCACAGGAGACGGCGCAAATCAGGATTGGACCCGCAGCGCCGGGGTCAATAGCTATGCTTTGGTCGATGATCCTTTCAGTGCCGCAGCCGGAACGTCAGAGTATCTGGCGAGTGCGACACCGGGCGATCTTTGCGACCTCTCATTCGGTGGTCTGAATGCCCAGGCATCACGTGTTCTCGCAGTGGATACGTTCTCCGCTGCCCACAAACCGGGATACGCCGCGAAGTCTGCCCGACTAAACGTGAAGTCAGGCGCAACCACGGTGAACGGCCAAGCCATCCACCTTCCGGCCCATGCCTCTGTCATGCGCTATACGAAAAATCCGATCCTGGAACTCGATCCCGATACGTCGCTTTCCTGGAGCCAATCGGGCGCTGAAAACATGACGGTGCAGTTGGAGTTGTTGGCATGACCCAACTTCGCATTGCCCGGCTGAACCTCAATGTGGTCTACACGCCGAACGACGCGGTCCGCCAGCCCTATATCTATCGGCAGAACGCGAACGTCGTTTACAAGGTGGACGACACCGCGACGGAAATCCAGGTCGGACATGTTTACAAGCAAGTGCTGTACGTGGTTGAGCCGCCCGTGGCCGAGGTGGTGCAGATGCAGATAGCCACTGTCCATGGCTGAAAGCGCGGTGTAAGCCCGGTCACGCCTTTTCGAACGTCGACCTCCTGATTTTTCCCCCGTCCAGCTTCTCTTCTCCGCGTGAAGAGCGGCTGCCGCCTGCCGTGAAAAAAGGATCATCATGTTCAGCTATATCTCACCGGAATGGCAAAAAACCATCACTGGCATCTTGGGGCTCGTCCCCACCACATTTCTTGCGCGGTTTCTTATCCATCGGCGTTTGGTCACCGTGGGTGAGCGGGCATTTTGGTCCTGGGCGCTCCTGTGGGAAGTGCCAACGGCCATGTTCTGCGCGATTTTGGGGGCAGGATTGGGGGACTATCTCACCCTCGGACCCATCGCCACCAATGGCATTGCGGGGGCCGTGGCCTATATCGGGCCGCGGGGTTTGGAAGTGAGCCTTTCTCGTTTCGTGGAAAATTTTTTGCAACGGGGGAAATGATCCATGCCCCGATTTTCGGAAACCTCAACCCGGCGCCTCGCCACCTGCCATCCAAGCCTTCAGAGGGTATTTCAGCACGTGGTTCCAGTTTTCGACTGCAGCATTCTGTGCGGTTATCGCAGCCCCGAAGAGCAGGCATTGGCTTTTGCTGCGGGACGGTCCAAGGCGCGACCTGGTCAGAGCCCGCATAATCACTCTCCTGCTCTGGCGGTGGATGTGGCGCCGTACCCTATCGACTGGTCGGACAGAGACCGGTTTCATTATTTTGCTGGTTTCGTGATTGCTGCTGCGCTGACCCTGGGCATAGACCTTCGCTGGGGCGGTGATTGGGATCGGGATACCCAAACCCGCGATAATCGCTTCGACGATCTGGTGCATTTCGAGCTTTCCGATTGGCGGCAAAGAAACACCTCGGGATCGCGCTGATTCCCTCGCCTCTGTCTTCTTTTATTCCTCATCGATTCGTAGAAAAGGTGACCAATGGCCTTAAAGATTTGTGCCGCGTTCAGCGCGGCTTTTTTGATTTCGGGTTGCGCGTCGGCACTCGGCACCGTCGATGGCTACCGGGTAAAATCCTTCAAAGCCTTGGAAGACGCCTCCCTGTCTGCGGGTCAGGCCGCGCAGGATTATTTATGCGACGGGATTCGGGTGGGTGCTTTGCGGCGGCTGCTGCGTTCCGAAACGGAGCGGGCTTCCTGGCGGGATCTCTGCCTGCAGCCCGGGCCTCTCCAGTTGCCGCAAGATCAAGGCCCAGGTGTGTGATGTCCCAGGTTCTCTCTCTCCCGGCACCGAACCCCGTGACGGAGACTTTGAGCGTACCAGGGCCTGGGTCCGGTCGGTTCCCGCGTACCGATGCGGATCACTGGGTTGTGCTCGGGGCCCGGCGGCCTGGCGAGGCGGTCAGTGCGCCGTTGCACCCGATCCGTGTAACCTGGGAAAACGGTGAAGGCCGCCAGTTCAGGATCACGGTGCCACGTGGGTTTCCGACGGACTTAGCCAGTGTGCCGCGCCTGTTTCGCCCGAGCGTTTCCCCGGCGGGGCGATACGACCTAGCGGCCATCGTCCATGATTGGCTATATTACCAGAATAGGGTGGGGTGGCGCGATGCCCCAGATCTCCGTATGTCGCGGGGCGATGCGGATGCGGTGCTGGACGATATCATGATCGCCATCGGCATCGGCGGCTGGACCCGGTTCAAAATTTATCGCGCAGTGCGCGTCGGAGGTTGGCTCGCCTGGTCCACCTAAAACCCTTATTCCAATCCGATGGCCCGTTTGTAGAGATCCAGCAGCTCTTCCTGTTCCTGCCGATCGGCCTGATCCATTTTACGCAGCCGAATGATCTGGCGTAGGATTTTCGTGTCGAACCCCGCCGATTTGCCCTCGGCGTAGACCTCCTTGATATCTTCCATCAAGGCACCTTTTTCTTCTTCCAATCGTTCGATTCTCTCTACCAAGGAAACCAGGCGTTCCGCGGCGATACCCCCAACATCCGTCATTCTATTGGTCCTTCCTTCAGGCCGGTTATTCAGCGGCCCCCTGCATGTTGCTGCTGTTGCGGCGGGACAATAAAGAGTTTCTTAGGAGTTGAGTAGCCAAAATAAGAAACCGAATTGCGATCTCGGGGATGCTGGCACAAAGAATGGCGTCTCCTTCCGGCTGGGCCGGAAAGCACGCGGGGGCAACGTGGCGCTTTATAACTTTGAACGACTGACGATTTTCCTCGTTGAGGACAGCACTTATATCCGCAATGTGTTGGCGGACCTTCTGCGAAACATGGGCTTTCACCGTATTCCCACCGGGGATAATGGCGCCGATGCTATCGAATATCTGAAGACGTTAAAGCAGATGTCCCGGCCCGGAGCACCTGTCGGTGTGGATCTGATCCTGTCGGACCTGGTCATGGCGCCGGTCAACGGGCTATTGCTGTTGCGCTGGCTGCGGGGTTCGCCGGAATCACCCGACAGGTTCCTGCCCTTCTTGATGATCAGCGGTGCGGCCGATCAGGAATATGTCTCTTCAGCGCGGGATTTAGGGGTGACGGAGTTCATCGCCAAGCCGTTTTCCGCCACGTCGCTGTACAAATATATTCTTGAGGCCATCGATTTTCCGCGTCCTTTCATTGCGACACAAAACTTTTTCGGCCCGGATCGGCGTCGGCAGAAAATTGGACCGCCAAAGGGGTCGGAGCGGAGGTTCGCCACCGATGAGGATATCACCGTTGTCTATTCGGCGGATCGCATTAAGCAGCCCAAAAAAGGCAATACGGGGATCTGGAAATTTCACCCTGGAAACCGGTTGAAAGAGAAAGTCGGCGGGCTTGGCTCCTCGGAAGGTGGCTCAATTCCAGCGGATATCATCGAAAAATGCGAAGAGCAGTTAGAACGCGCCAAGGTGGATTTTACCGACTGGGCAATGAATTACTGCTCTGAACTCTCCGATCTCGCCACCGAGGCGCTAATGCAGCCGGGTCGCCGGAATGTGTATTTTGAAAAAATGCATACCCTCGCCCTGGAACTGCGGGGTCAAGGTGGCACCTTTGGGTATCCGCTCATCAGTGTGCTCGGCAAGATGCTTTATGATACCACCTACGAGGGTTGCCGCGAGGATGACAACGCCGTTGAGATCGTGAAGGCCCATGTGGATGCTATCCGCGCTGTTATCCGCGAACGGATAGCCGGAGATGGCGGCACCGTCGGCAAGCAGCTTCTGTTATCCTTGAAGCAGGCCGTTAAAAAGTTGGAAGTGGTGAATTAAGCGGCACGCTTATAAATCTGCAACCGTATCCTCGATCAGCAAATCCACGACAGCTTTTAAGGCTTCCCGGTCATCGGCTCCAGCGGCCTGTGCTTTTTCGTAAGCCGCGATTTGCCGGTGGGCGCTGGTGCCATTCCGGACAATTTCCAGGGCATGGACGACCTCCTGTGAACAGCCTAGCGCGGCGCTGTCATCATAGATGAGTTCCAGAAGCTCTCGGATCAGCGCCTCCGAGTCCACCAGTTCCCCCCGCCCATAGTCCACCAGCCCGCTATCCAGGCCATAGCGCTGCGCGCGCCAGCGATTTTCATCCACCAGCATATGCGCATAGATGCGCCAGCGCTGATTGTTGTGCCGCAGCCGGGTCAGCATCCGCAAGATACAGACATAGAGCGCGGCGATGGTCATGGTGTCTTCCAGCCGGGTGCACACATCGGTGATGCGCATCTCCAGGGTGGGGAACTTGCAACTGGGCCGCACATCCCACCACAGCATGCTGGCGTCTTCGATGAGCCCCGCGTTGGTTAGTACGGCTACATGGCGTTCGTATTCCGTATAGGATTCGAAATACTCCGGCAGGCCGGTGCGGGGAAGCTCGTTGAAGACGCAAATCCGATAGGATTTCAGCCCCGTCTTATCACCCCGCCAGAAGGGGGAAGACGTGCTAAGGGCCAGAAGGTGGGGCAGGAAATAGGTCACCTGATTCATCAGGTCGATGCGCAGGCTCGGGTCTTCCACGCCCACATGCACATGCATCCCACAAATCACCAGCCGCCGGGCGACCGCTTGCATATCTCGGGCGAGAATATGATAGCGCTCCTTGTCGGTTTGTTTTTGTTGGGTCCAATGGGCGAAAGGATGGGTTGAGGCGGCAATCGGCGCCAATCCATAGTTCTTGGCGATGCGGGCGATGGTGCTACGTAAATGTGCCAGGTTCTCTCGGGCTTCGGCGATGCTGTTGCAGACTTCTGTGCCCACCTCAATTTGGGAGCGCAGGAATTCCGGCCGTACGCTATCGGTCAATTCGGCGGCGCAGGCATCCAACATGGCCTGCGGTGGATCGACGGCGAGATCCCGCGTTTCCCGGTCCACCAGCAGATATTCCTCTTCGATACCGATGGTCCAACCGGGATCCTTAAACCGCATCAGAAATATTCCACTTCGTGAAGATTCGGATTTTGAAGAAGAGAGGAAAGAGCTTCAGACAGCAAATCAATCCAACGGACGATGCCAGCTTCGTCCAGGAGTAAATCCTGGCGAATTTCGATCGCCGCGTTGGCAAGTCCCGCAGCACCCGCGTGCACATCAATGCTGTAGGCAACATCGCGGCCCGAATAGGGCTCGTTGTCGCCAATCATTAAATCCTGTTCTATGCGCAGGCTTTCCATCAGGGGCACGGCAATGCGCGGATCGCGATTCCACAACAAACCTGCGTCCCAGGGCCGAGCCTCGCCATTCATATGCGGGGTGAAGCTATGGATGGAAAACAAGGCGGGCGGCTTGCCCGTGCTGCGCCAAAGATGGGTCACCCTTTCCGAGATGGCGCCGTGATACGGGCGAAAAATTGCGGTCTCTCGCCGAAGCTGATCGTGCTCGGATAACGCCGCATTGCCAGGAATGGGGATGTCGTCACTGGTTTCGGGGATGGATTGTGGATCGCCGGGTTGTCGATTGCAGTCGATGACCAGCCGACTATACCCGTTGAGAACTGCCGTAAGGCCCAGGCGGGCGGCAATCCCTCGGGTGACCGCCGCCGCCCCAATATCATAGGCGACGTGGAGATCAAAAATAGATTCCGCCACCCCCAGCCGCCCCAATTGCGCCGGAACCACCCGGCTCGCATGATCGCAAATCAGCAGCAAGGGCCGCAGGCTATCGGGATTAATCACCTCAAAAGGCGCGGGGTCTTCGCCGGTCAGCAGTTCAGAATCCGGCGCGCTGGGGTCTTCCATTCCGATGCTGAGCGAATCATCAGGCATGGCGCCACTATAGACCTCATTTCATTGCCCATTCCAGAGTCCCCTTGGAATTTCCCCTGCTATTTTTCGTCACGCCATTTCACCTCCTCCAACGGCTGTCGTATAAGCATGCCATGACGACGGAAATCGCCTCCCCTCTGAAGGATCGCCTCGCGATCGCCGCCCTTTTTTTGGGGGCGACGGGGATCGCCTTTTCGCCGATTTTCGTGCGGCTGACGGAACTGGACCCCATTACCAGCGCCTTTTACCGGCCCTTCCTCGCCTTGCCCCTGATGTTTTTGATGATGGCAGGGGAGCGCCGCCGCAAAGACGCACCTATGGCGCCGAAAGGCTGGCGGGATTTCGGGTTGCTCTTGTTGGCGGGGGTGTTTTTCGCCGGTGATCTGGGGTTCTGGCATTGGTCCATCGCGCTCACCTCCGTTGCCAATTCCACCCTATTGGCCAATTTCGCCCCCATTTTCGTGACCCTTGGCGCCTTTCTCTTGTTCAAAGAGCGGGTTTCACGCGGCTTCGTGGGTGCCCTCGTACTCTCCCTGGCCGGTGCGCTGATGCTGATGGGCGACAGCCTGGTGTTCCGTCCGGACCATATCGCCGGGGATGCCCTGGGCATGATCACCGCCCTTTTTTATGCATCCTATATCCTGACCGTGGGCAAGCTGCGCCATCGGTTTTCCGCCATGACCGTGATGGCCTGGAGCGGTCTCGGCACCGTTGCCGTGCTGCTTCCCGTCGCTGCCATTTTTGGTGATGGATTTTGGCCGCAAACCTGGCAGGGCTGGTTGCCGTTGATCGGCCTGGGGGTAATTTCCCATGCCTTGGGTCAGGGGCTCATCGCCTATGCCCTGGCCCATCTCTCCTCCTCTTTTTCTTCCGTGGGGCTCTTGTTCCAGCCCTTGGTTGCCGCCGCTCTCGCCTGGCTGATTTTTGCGGAGGCCGTCGCCCCCCTGCAGTTCCTGGGCGCTTGTGTGATTCTCGTCGGTATCTTCCTCGCCCGACGCGCCAGCCGGTCTACCCCTCCCGCAAGATCCTGAATTGCCATTCCCCTAGGTTTGTCCCTTGGTCCGGCCCGGTTCTCTGGCTATGCTGCGCCGCAGCTTTTGATAATGAGTGGGCGGCGATGATTGATCCCTACCGTTTTGCTTTTCCCCTGATCCGCCGCATGGACCCGGAAAAGGCCCATGGCTTGGCGATTTCCGCCTTGAAGAACGGTCTGATCCCCGCCTGTGCCGCGAAGCCGGACCCGATCTTGCGGTCGACGGTGTGGGGCGTGGATTTTCCCACGCCCATTGGCTTGGCGGCCGGATTCGATAAAAACGCCGAATGCATGGGCGCGCTCCTTCGCTTGGGCTTTGGCTATGTGGAGGTGGGATCGATCACCCCACGATCCCAGCCCGGCAACCCCAAACCCCGCATGTTCCGGCTGGAGCAGGATAAGGCGGTGATCAATCGCCTGGGCTTCAACAGCCAGGGGATCGGCCCCGCAGCGGGGCGCCTCGCCGCGTTCCGAAATGGGGCGCGGCAAGGCATCGTCGGCGTCAATCTCGGCAAGAACAAACTGTCCGAAGATGCGGCGGCGGATTATGCCGCCGGGGTCGCGGCCCTGGGGCCCTATGCGGATTACCTGGTGGTCAATGTTTCTTCCCCTAACACTCCCGGGCTGCGGGCCCTGCAAGGGCCGGAGCCTTTGCGAGAGCTGCTTTCGGCTGTTTTAAAGGCGCGCGCC
>JBMYUJ010000040.1:0-28482 GCA_049605255.1 Magnetospiraceae bacterium | reverse complement strand
CATGCCCGGCGGCAACGCAAAGCCCGGCACCGCCCGGCTCCCCGTCTCCGACAAGAACAAAATCTCCTCGCCCGTCACCGGCTGGTTCAACGGCGCGCCCATCTCCTGCCAATCGGGAAACAGCTCGTTCAAAGCCCGCGGCTCAATCACCGCCCCCGATAGAATATGCGCCCCAACCTCGGACCCCTTCTCAACAACGCAGACCGAAAGATCAGAACCCGCCCCAATCGCCAACTGACGCAAACGGATCGCCGTCGACAAACCCGACGGACCCGCCCCAACGATAACAACGTCAAACTCCATCGACTCCCGTGTCATCACAGGCCCTCCGAGCAGATCAACTTAGAGCACGCTCGATGAATGCTGAATCATCGAACGTGCACTAATTTGTTGTTTTCACGCATTTTCGAACCGGAAAACCACCCACACTTTTCCTGAAAATGATCTAGAAACGGGTGTCATCCATACGCATGACGGCCCGCGAACCGGCGCAAATTGCGGTGGAAAGCGCCGCTGTTTTCGGCAGTTCCTGCGCGGCATAGAAAACGGCGAGTTCCGTCCGCGCCGTATGCGCGCCGGAATCGCCCTCTCCCGCATCCTTCAGACGGTTGGCCGCCTCGACACCCTTGGCGAGTTGGTCACCGCCGAGAAGCGTGCCCATCATCATCAGATAGTTCACTGCCGCAGCACCCGTCATTTGCGGGTCCTTGGCGCCTTCCTCCAAGATCCAGTCGGTGGCCTCTTGCGCTGCCGCCAGGGCTTGGGACAAGGCGTTGCCCACAAAGGCCACATCCGCATCCGGGTTTGCAGAGAGGCGTTCCGCCGTGGCGGCAACATCCGCAAGCACGACCTTGGCGGTCGCCCCGCCTTCCCGCACCAGCTTGCGGCCCGCCAAATCATTGGCCTGAATGCCGGTGGTGCCTTCATAGATGGTGGTGATCCGCGCATCACGGAAATGCTGGCAGGCGCCGGTTTCTTCCACATAGCCCACGCCGCCATGCACCTGCACGCCGAGGGAGGCCACCTCGTTGCCGATTTCCGTGCACCAACCCTTGGCAATGGGGGTCATGAAATCCAACAGGCCCTGCGCCTTGGCTTTTACCTCCGGGTCGGTGGCCCGGCCCGAGATATCGATGGCCTTCGCCGTCGTATAAATGATACCGCGCATGGCCTCGATCCGCGACCTCATGGACATCAACATGCGGCGCACATCGGGGTGCTGAATGATGGTGCCTTTCTCGGTCTGTCCGGGGGCGAGCCCCTGAACCCGCTCTAGGGCGTAGGTGACCGCCTGCTGGTACGCCCGCTCCGCGATGCCCAGCCCTTGGATACCGACCGACAGCCGCGCCTGGTTCATCATCGCGAACATATATTTCAGGCCCTGGTTCTCCTCGCCCACCAGATAGCCAATGGCGCCGTCATTATCGCCAAAAGCCAGAACGGCGGTCGGGCTCGCATGGATGCCCAGCTTATGTTCCAAGGAGACGCAGCTCACATCATTGACCATACCATCCGGCATCACCTTAGGCACGATAAACAGGGAAATCCCCTTCACCCCCGGCGGCGCATCGGGCGTGCGCGCCAGCACCAGGTGAATGATATTTTCCGTCATATCGTGGTCGCCATAGGTGATGAAGATCTTCTGACCGCTGATCCGGTAGTGATCGCCTTCCGGCACAGCTTTCGAGCGAATGGCGGCCAGATCGGAACCGGCCTGGGATTCGGTCAGATTCATGGTGCCGGTCCACACACCGGAAACCATGTTGGGCAGATACTCTTCCTTCTGCGCCTCGGAGCCATACAGCTCGACGGCTTCCACCGCCCCGGCGGTCAGCATCGGGCACAGGGCGAAAGACATATTGGCGCCGTGGAACATTTCCTGCACCGCCGCGTTCACCAACCAGGGCAGGCCCATGCCCCCCAGTTCCGGATCGCAAGCGAGGCCGAACCAGCCACCTTCGGCCAGGGTGTCGTAGGCTTCTTTCCAGCCCGACGCGCAGCGCACCACGCCATTTTCCATGCGGGCGCCTTCTTCATCCCCTGGTTGGTTGAGCGGAGCCACAACTTCCTCGGCCAATTTGCTGGCTTCTTCCAGAACCGCCTGGATCACATCTTCGGAAACATCTTCGAAACCGGGTTGAGCGGTCACATCATCCAAACCGACGACATCGCGCAAGGTGAACATCATCCGTTCAACGGAAGGGCTAAAAACGGTCATTTTTAGGGACTCTCCTTTTGGGCTCTTTTGAACGGCCGCTAATCGAGTTTATCGGCCAGTTCAGGCAGGGCGTTGAACAAATCCGCGACCAATCCATAATCTGCGATTTGGAATATGGGCGCTTCCTCGTCCTTGTTGATAGCAACGATCACCTTCGAATCCTTCATTCCGGCGAGATGCTGGATCGCGCCGGAGATACCCACGGCAATATAGAGTTCCGGCGCCACGATCTTGCCGGTTTGACCGACCTGATAATCGTTGGGCACGAACCCGGAATCTACCGCCGCGCGGGAGGCGCCAACGGCAGCTCCCAACTTATCCGCCACCGTTTCCAGCAGCCGGAAATTCTCGCCGGACCCCATGCCGCGCCCACCGGATATCACCACCCGGGCGCTGGTCAGTTCGGGCCGTTCGGAGACGGTCAATTCTTGCCCGACGAAACTGGAACCGCCCCCCGCTGGCGTGGCCTCCAGGGCCTCGATGGGGGCGGCTGTGTCTTGTGTTCCGGCGGCATCAAAGGCCGTGCCGCGCACGGTGATAATCTTCACCGGATCAGCACTGGAAACCGTGGCCAGTGCGTTGCCCGCATAGATGGGCCGTACGAAGGTTTGACCGTCCACCACTTCGACGATATCGGATATCTGCGATACATCCAGCATGGCGGCAACCCGGGGCATGACATTCTTGCCGGTCGTGGTCGCCGGGGCAATCACATGTTCAAAACCGGAGGCCGCCGTCACCACCAATGGGGCCAAGGCCTCCGCCAGCGGATGCGCATAGGCCGGATCATCCGCATGCAAGACTTTGGTCACGCCAGCAATTCGCGCGGCTTCCTCCGCAACGGCGCCCGCTCCGGACCCGGCCACCAAAACCGCCACATCCCCCAGCTGCGTCGCGGCGGCAACCGCATTCAACGTGCTGGCTTTCAGGGCGCTGTTATCATGCTCGGCAAGGACAAGGACGCTCATGATCAAATCACCTTGGCTTCATTGCGGAGTTTTTCAACGAGGTCGTCCACGCTGCCGACCATAACACCCGCGCTGCGGGAGGCCGGTTCGGTGACCTTCAGGGTGGTCAGACGCGGCGTAATATCCACACCGGTTTCCGCCACCTCGATCCGCTCCAACGGCTTCTTTTTCGCCTTCATGATATTGGGCAACGTGGCGTAACGCGGCTGGTTCAACCGCAAATCGGTGGTGATAATGGCCGGGATGGTCAGCGCAACCGTTTCCAAGCCGCCATCCACCTCGCGGGTCACGGTGGCGGTGCCATCGGCGACCTTCACCTCGGAAGCGAAGGTGCCTTGCGGCCAGCCCAGGAGGGCCCCCAGCATTTGGCCGGTCTGGTTGGAATCATCGTCAATCGCTTGCTTGCCGACGAACACCAGATCGGGGTTTTCCCGGGATACCAAATAGGCCAGCAATTTGGCGACGGCCAGGGGTTCCAAAGGGTCTTCCGTTTTGACCAGGATGGACCGATCTGCGCCCATGGCCATGGCGGTACGCAGAGTTTCCTCGCATTGGGTCGGCCCCAAGGACACCGCCACGATTTCGCTGACGACGCCCGCTTCTTTCAGCCGGATGGCTTCTTCCACGGCGATTTCGTCAAACGGGTTCATGGACATCTTTACATTGGCGGTTTCCACACCCGTTTCATCCGCTTTGACCCGGATTTTCACGTTGTAGTCAACCACCCGCTTGACGGCGACCAATGCCTTCATGCTTCTGCTCCTTTTTTAGAAGGACTCTTTCATCAGGGCCCGCAGTTCACCCACGATGCCCCGCCGGAAGGCCAGCACGCAGACGACGAAGATCACGCCCATGACAATCGGCACGTAGGCCGACAGCGGTCCGGAGGCCAGATAGTTCTGCAAGGAGATGATTGTGACCGCGCCGAGGGCCGGGCCCAAGATGGTCCCCAAACCGCCGAGCAGAGTCATCAGCACCACTTCGCCCGACATATGCCAATGGGCATCGGTGAGGGAGGCCAACTGGAAGACCACCGCCTTTGTACCGCCTGCCAGACCGGCCAAACCGGCGGACAAGACAAAGGCCAACAGTTTGTGCCTATTGACGTCATAGCCGAGGGAAATGGCCCGGGGTTCGTTTTCCCGGATCGCTTTGAGCACCTGACCAAACGGAGAATTAATCGTCCGGTAGATCAGCAGGAACCCGATCAGGAAGATCGCCAACACGAAATAATACATGCTGGTATTGTCGTTCAGGTCCACCATGCCAAGCAGGGTGCCGCGCGGGATCGCCTGCAAGCCGTCTTCACCATGGGTGAACGGGGCCTGAACGAAGAAGAAGTAAGTCATCTGCGCCAGGGCCAAGGTGATCATGGCGAAGTAGATACCTTGCCGACGGATCGCCACCAAACCGAAAACAAAGCCCAGAGCCGCGGCCGCCAGAGCGCCCGCCAAGATGCCGATTTCAGTGGGGAACCCCCATTCCTTGATCACATGGCCGGTGATATAGGCCGCGCCGCCAAAGAACGCGGCATGTCCGAAAGAGAGCAACCCGGCAAAGCCCAACAGCAGATTGAACGCGCAAGCGAACAGGGCAAAGCAAAGCAGCTTCATCATCAGGACGGGATAGACCACAAGCGGTGCCACCAGAAGACATGCTAACAGGGCGCCATATCCAAGTGCGATACGCATGTTTTTTGTCTCCTGAGACTAGGCCGACTTGCCGAACAAGCCGGCAGGACGGATGAGCAAAACAATCGCCATGATGACGAAAATGACGGTGCTGGATGCTTCGGGGTAGTAGAGCCGGGTCAGGCCTTCGACCAACCCCATGCCCAATCCGGTGACGATGGAGCCCATGATCGAGCCCATGCCGCCAATCACCACCACCGCGAACACAACGATGATCAGGTTGGAGCCCATCAGCGGACTGACCTGTAGGATCGGCGCAGCGAGCACCCCGGCGAACCCGGCCAACGCGACACCCAGACCATAGGTCAGGGTCACCAATAGGGGGACGTTGACGCCAAAGGCTTGCAGCAGCTCGGAATTTTCCGTGCCTGCCCGCAGGTAGGCGCCCAGTTTGGTTTTTTCGATCATGAACCAGACGGCGAGGCAGATGACGATGGAGGCCACCACGACCCAGCCCCGATACCAGGGCATGAACATAAAGCCCAGGTTGGTGCCGCCGGTCAGCGCCTCTGGTGTGGGATAAGGCTCGCCGGAAACGCCGAACATCTGCACAAACGCCCCTTCGATGATCAGCGCCAACCCGAAGGTCAGCAGCAGTCCATAAAGGTGATCCACATTATGCAAACGCCTTAATAAATATTTTTCGATGATGATGCCGGAAACGCCCACAAGAATTGGCGCGGCGATCAGCATCACCCAATAGTTCGCCCCTAAATATTGCAGCCCCATCAGCGCGATAAACGCACCGAGCATATATTGGGCGCCATGGGCGAAGTTAATCACATTCAGCAGGCCGAAGATGACAGCCAAGCCGAGGGAAAGAATGGCATAGAAAGACCCGTTGATCAGGCCGATCAACAATTGTCCCAAGAGGACTTGCGGGGGGTATCCAAGCAGCTCAGTCACGGTGGGCATCCTCGGTCGGATCGAAACAATATTCCCGGTCGGCCCGCATTTCGGGCGTTTGGGCGCGGCACACAGGCGCGACCGGGAGAGAGAGGAACAGAATGATCTGTTTACAGAACCCTGTTCAAAAAGCGCGACGTGTTATTTCGTCGGGCAATCGCTTTCATCAAGCGTGCCATAGGCTTCGTCGCCCGGGATCACGCGCAGGATCTTGTAGTAATCCCACTTGCCCTTGGACTCTCCCGGCTTCTTCACTTCGGCCAGGAACATGTCGTGGACCATGCGGCCATCGGACCGAATCTTGCCGTTGCGGGCGAAGAAATCGTTGATGGGCATTTCCTGCAGTTTGGCCAACACCGCACCGGTTTCGTCGGTACCCGCAGCCTCCACTGCCTTGAAATAAGCCATCAGAGAGGAATAGACGCCCGCTTGCACCATGGTGGGCATGGCGCCATGCTTCTCCTCGAACCGCTTGGACCAGGCGCGGGTTTCATCGTCGTAATCCCAGTAGAAACCGGTGGTCAGTTGCAGGCCCTGGGCAACGTCCAGGCCTAGGCTGTCCACGTCGGTGATGAACACCAACAGACCGGCGATTTTTTGACCGGCGGCAACCACGCCAAATTCGTTGGCGGCCTTAATGGCGTTGGTGGTATCGGCACCCGCATTGGCGAGACCGATGATCTTGGCGCCGGAACCTTGGGCTTGCAGAATGAAGGAGGAGAAGTCAGAGGCCGGGAACGGGTGCTTGACGCTGCCCAGAACTTTACCGCCACTGGCTTCCACAACCTTGGACACGTCACCTTCAAGGGCGTGACCAAAAGCGTAATCCGCAGTCAGGAAGAACCAGGTATCGCCCCCTTCCTTCACCACCGCGCCGCCGGTGCCGGCAGCCAGCGCCCGGGTCGAATAGGTGTAGTGAATGCCGGTCGGCACGCAGTTCTTGCCGGTGAGGCTGGAAGACGCCGCGCCGGAGATCAGGGTGATCTTGTTCTTTTGCTTGGCGACTTCGTTCACCGCCAGGGCGACAGAGCTGGTCACCAATTCGGCGAACACGTCCACGCCTTCGGTGTCGGCCCATTCGCGCGCCTTGTTGGCGGCGATGTCAGCCTTGTTCTGGTGGTCGGCGGTGATCATTTCGATGGGCTTGCCAAGCACCTTGCCGCCGAAATCATCGATCGCCATTTGCGCGGCGACAACGGCGCCCGCGCCGGAAAGGTCGGAATAGGTGGCGGACATATCGGTCAACAGACCGACCATCACTTTATCGTCCGATACCTGCGCCTGCGCCTGGCCCGCGACCATGGTCGCCCCCAGGGTCACGCCCAGCATCAGGCGCGAAAGCTTCTGAAAATTCACCATTTAAACTGCCTCCTGTTCGAGTTGGTAACTTTGCAAAGCAACAAATTTTTAAAAGCGCCCGACCTTTAAACCGACAAATAAGAGTCGATCAGGTCGGATTTCTCCTTAACCTCATGCTTTTCGATCATTTCGACAATGTGACCGTGCTCCATGATGTAATGCCGGTCGGCAATAGATGAGGCGAAGTGGAAATTCTGTTCAACGAGGATCACCGTGTATCCGCGCTCTTTCAACGTAGTCAGCACATCGGCGAGGCGATTGACGATCACCGGCGCCAAACCTTCGGTAATTTCGTCGAGCAGCAGGAAATCGACGCCCGTGCGCAAGATACGCGCCATAGCCAGCATCTGTTGCTCACCCCCCGATAGCCGGGTCCCCTGGCTGCGGCGACGCTCCGCCAGATTGGGGAACATCTCGTAGATTTCTTCCACCGGCAGGCCGCCGCCATGCAAGGTGGGCGGCAGCATCAGGTTTTCTTCCACGTTCAAGCTGGCGAAAATGCCCCGCTCTTCCGGGCAAAACCCAACGCCCAAATGGGCAATCTTATGGGCGGGCATCCCGATGGTTTCCTGGCCCTTCAGCATGATGGATCCCGTCCGTTTGCCCACCAAACCGATGATCGACTTCAACGTCGTTGACCGGCCGGCGCCATTCCGCCCCACGAGGGTGACCAGTTCGCCCCGGTGAACCGACAGATCGACCCCATGCAGAATGTGGGATTCGTCATAAAAGGTATGCAGATCGGCGATCCGCAGCTCTTCGACTTCGTGGTCGACACTAAACTCCTTCATCGGCGCGCACCCCCATATAGGCTTCTTTCACTCGGGCGTCGTTGGATACTTCCTCATAGGGTCCTTCGGTCAACACCGCGCCCCGCTGCAATACCGTGATCCGGTGGCACAGCTTGGAAACAACGCTGAGGTTATGTTCCACCATCAGGATCGTCCGCCCCTGGGAAACTTCGCGTATCAGCTCCACGATCCGCGCCACATCTTCATGGCCCATACCTTGGGTGGGTTCGTCCAGCAGCATCAATTCGGGTTCCAACGCCAAGGTGGTGGCGATCTCCAGGGCGCGCCGCTGACCATAGGGCAGCTCGTAAGCAAAGGCGTCGGCATGGTGCTCCAGACCCACGGCTTTTAAAAGCTCCATCGCCCGATCGTTCAACACATCCAGGCTGCGTTCCGACCGCCAGAAATGAAAGGAGGTGGCGAGTTCCCGTTGCAGGGCCACCCGCACATTGTCGCGGGCGGTCAGGTGAGCAAACGTCGCCGAGATTTGGAAGGACCGGACAATGCCCATCCGTGCCAGCTCCGCCGATTTGGTAGCGGTGATGTCCTTGCCGTTGAAGGTAATCTTACCCCGGGTCGGAATCAGGAACTTGGTCAGCAGGTTAAACACCGTTGTCTTACCGGCCCCGTTGGGGCCAATCAGAGCATGGATATGCCCCCGCTCGATGGCCAGATCCACATTGTCCACGGCGGTAAAGCCGCTGAACTCCTTGGTCAGGCCTTCAGTCCGCAAAATAATATTGTCCGGATTGCCGCTCATGATCCGCGCCTCCTGCTCAAGTTTTCAGGGCCAGGCAACTTAAAGTTCACGCACTTGACTACGCAGCACGAACTTCTGAATCTTACCCGTGGATGTTTTCGGCAAAGGCCCGAAGACGATCGACCGCGGCGCCTTGAACTTGGCCATTTTCTCGCGGCAATAGTCGATTATCTCTTCTTCCGTGACCTCCGCCCCGTCTTTCAGGAACACGAAGGCACAGGGCGTTTCCCCCCATTTGTCGTCTGGCCGGGCCACAACGGCGGCTTCCATCACCGCCGGATGGGAATACAGCACATCCTCAATTTCAAGGCTGGAGATGTTTTCACCGCCCGAGATGATGATGTCCTTGGACCGGTCCTTAATTTCGATATAGCCATCTTCGTGCCAAACCGCCAAATCCCCGGTGCGGAACCAACCACCCGCGAAGGCCTCGTCGCTGGCCGAGGGGTTTTTCAAATACCCCTTCATAACGTTATTCCCGCGCATGAAGATTTCGCCGATGGTTTCCGCATCCTTGGGCACGGGCTGCATGGAATCGGGATCGGCGACCATCAAGCCTTCGAGCATTTGCCCGCGCACGCCCTGGCGCGCCTTCAGCGCCGCTTTTTCCGTCAGCGAAACGCCATCCCATTTGGATTTCCAGACACTGACCACCGCCGGGCCATAGGTTTCGGTCAAGCCATACACATGGGTCACGTCGATGCCCAGATCTTCCATACCGCCGATCACCGAAGCGGGCGGCGCCGCACCCGCGGTCATCACCTTCACCTCATGATTGATCCCCGCTTTCGCTTCATCGGGGGCGTGATTGAGCATGTTCAGGACAATGGGCGCGCCACAGAAATGGGTCACCTTTTCATCCCGAATCGCGTCATAAATCGGATCCACGCGCACATGCCGCAGGCACACATTGGTCCCCGCAACGGCCGCCATGGTCCAGGGAAAACACCAGCCATTGCAGTGGAACATGGGCAGGGTCCACAGATAGACCGGGCCATCCCCCATGGACCAGGAGATCACATTGTAAACCGCATTCAGATAGGCGCCGCGATGGTGGTACACCACGCCCTTGGGATTACCGGTCGTCCCCGAGGTATAGTTCAGGGAAATGGCTTTCCATTCGTCGGAAGGCAGCTTCCATTGATAATTGGGGTCACCCGCGGCAACGATATCTTCGTAGGTTTTCTCGCCCAGCAGTTCGCCGCCCTCGAAGAATGGGTCATCGATATCGTAAATCGGAATTTCTTTTTTCAGGAGCGTCAGCGCTTCCTTGATGGTGGCGGAAAACTCCCGGTCGGTGAAGAGAAGCTTCGCTTCACCGTGCTCCAGGATGAAAGCGATGGCCGCCGCATCCAACCGGGTATTCAGCGCGTTTAGTACGGCACCCACCATGGGCACGGCAAAATGCGCCTCGAACAGTTCCGGCGTATTCGCCGCCATGAAGGCCACCGTATCTCCTTCGCCGATCCCCATGGCTTCCAACTGGGAGGCGAAAGCGCAGGCGCGAGCGTAGGTTTCCGCCCAGGTCCGGCGCACGGTTCCATGCACGACGGCAACCCGATCCGGGTGCACATCCGCCGACCGCGCGAACAGCGACAGCGGACTCAGCGGAACGAAATTAGCATCATTCTTATCAAGATTGACGTCATAGGAACTTGGCTGCACGGTTTGCCTCCCTCATGCCTTCCCAAGATATTTAGACCATTGTTATTGTTGTTTGGTCTGAATTACAGGATCGAAGTGATACCTCAACTCTGTTTCGAAATTTTCTCTGAATTGTATCCAATTGTCTCAGACGACAACCGAATGTTACATGCGAACGCGGTCATATTAAAATAAACGATACCGAACGCGAAAGCCCCGATTATTTTATTGTGAAACTGTCCAAATTGGACAGTTGCCCTGAGCGCTAACGTTCCACCCATTCCACTTGCGATGCCAGCAGATATCCGACGCCGTAAATGGTTTTTATGATTTTCGGTGTTTTCGCGTCTTTTTCCAGTTTCTTACGTAATCGTGATACCCGAACATCGATGCTGCGGTCAAATGGTTGATGATCCTCGAACCCATGGCTATCCAAAAGCTGGTCGCGCGACAGCACCCGATTGGGTGCCCGGAGCAGCGCCAGAAGCAATTGCGCCTCGGCGGAGCTGACTGATTCCGACCGACCATCCCGAGATTGCAGGGTCAGCGCGCCGGTATCGAAAGTCCACCCCGCGAAGAAGGCCCGGCGGGAATCCTGCGGCGCGGCGATATCGCGGATGCGCACCAGACGGCGCACCAGGCTGTTGACCCGGGCGACCAGTTCCCGCGGCTCAAAGGGTTTGACCAGATAATCATCCGCGCCAATTTCCAAACCGAGGACCCGGTCGCTCAGATCACCCCGCCCGGTCAGGATGATAACACCCACCTCCGGGGTTTCATCCAAGCTGCGGACAATCTCCAAACCATCCATGTCCGGCAGCATCAAATCCACGAGGCACACATCCGGTTTCTTCTTGGAAAGCCGCTGCAAGGCGGCGGCCCCCGTCCGGAAGGTTTCCACGCTGTATCCATGATCGGTTAGCGCCAACGTGATCAGATCGCTCACGTCGCGCTCGTCCTCTAATATGAAGACCAGGCCTTTAGTCGTCATGCCGAGGTCTCCTCCTCATCTGTCTTGTTGCTGTTTGCATTGAGAATGGCCGCGTTCAGATCGAACTTGTCGAAAGGTTTGCGCAGGGTCACAAAGGGGGTGTCGCTATCGGGTTGCAAGGTTTCCTCGAAGGCGAAACCGCTGATCAATACCACCCGGATATCCGGCCGGATATCGCGCACGGCTACCGCCAGATCGTGGCCACTCCATTCCCCGGGCATCACCACGTCGCTGACCATGACCTGGATATCCGCAACACTGTTGAGGAGCCCGATGGCCTCGTCGCCGTTTTCCGCCTCCAGAACCGCATAACCCAGTTCTCGTAACTGACGTTGGATCACCTTGCGCACATCGGGATCGTCCTCCACCAGGAGGACCAATTGGCCCCCGGCGGCGACCAACTTACGGCGCTTGATATCGGTCGACCCCGCGATCATGCCCGACAGGTCCCGCCCCAGGGGCAGCAGGATCATCACCCGCGCGCCGCCGACTTTTGTGTTGCCCAAATGGATAAAGCCGCTGGATTGCTTGACGAAGCCATAGACCATACTTAGCCCCAAGCCCGATCCGGCACCGCCCTTTTTGGTGGTGAAAAATGGCTCGAACCCCCGTTCCAAGGCCTCCGGGTTAAAGCCCTCGCCGCCATCTTCCACCTCGACGCAGATGTAGGTGCCCGGCGGCACGGTTTCGTCGAAATTGGTGCCACCTTCCTCCGCGTCGACGGAAACGCGCAGGGTCAGCCCGCCCCCACGCGGCATGGCGTCACGCGCATTCAGGCACAGATTGATCAGCGCGTTTTCCAATTGTGCGGCATCGACAAAAGCCCAGCAGGGAGAGTCAGGTCGTTCCACCAATATTTCGACATTGCGTGGAAAGGTCCCGCGCAACAGCATGGCAACATCGTCGGCGACCGCCGCCACATCCACCGAGGTCGGCTTGAGGGACTGGCGCCGGGCGAAGGCAAGCAACCGGCTGGTAATATCCGCGCCCCGCCGCGCCGCGCGCATGGCGGGCTCTAAATAGCGGCCAAGCTCCTGACGATCCGCACATTTCTCCTCCGCCGCAGCTAGGTTGCCGAGAATCACGGAAAGCAGATTGTTGAAGTCATGGGCAAGCCCGCCAGAAAGTTGACCCACCGCATGCATGCGTTGCGCTTCCAATAGATGTTCCGCGGCCCGCTTTTCTTCGGTCACGTCCAACATCACCAAAAACACACCCGCAGGCGCGCCATCCGACCGCTGATCCGGAATATAGGTGTTTTTGGTCACCCGGCGGTGATGGGCGGCATCGTTCAGAGCATATTCGAACACCTGCTGATCGCCCTCGAACGCCCGGTCGATAAAGGGGGTCAAATCGGCCATCACCCCAGCACCCAACACCGTTTCCAGGGCGCCGCCCACCAGCTTGGTTTTTGCCACACCGTGAAATTCGGCGAAGGCCCTATTGGCGAACAGCAAGCGCCGGTCGGCCCGGTCCAGGTAGGCGATTTGGGCCGGTTGCGCATCCAAGATCAACCGCTGCCGCCACTCGCTTTCCGACAGGGCTTCTCGCGCAGTCTGCTGGTCAGAAAGGGCCTCTTGCAGCCGTGCGTTGGAGGCTTCCAGCGCGGCGGTGCGTTCCTGCACTTGATTGTCCAGGGTATCGATATTGCTGCCCATCTTTTCGATCATTTCATCGAAGGTGCGCGACAGCAGGCCGATCTCGTCGTCCCGCTGAATGCCGCTGCGCGCCGTAAGGTTCCCGGCACGCACTTCGGACGCCGTATCGGCGAGGCGGCGAATGGGATTTACCAGTCGCCCAATCAGCAGCCAGCCGAGCAACGACGAGGCCACCAGCGTGGTCAGCGAGATCAGCAGAATACGATCCCGCAGAAGATGGGAACTGGTCCGCAATTCATCCACATAGACGGAGGAGGCGATATACCAATCCAGCTCTTCCAAATGCCGGATCCAGGCGATTTTCTCGTAGACATAGTTCCCCGGATCGTCGGGATGGTCCCATTTGTAATAGAACCCATCGGGCGAATCCGCCGCCCCAATAAGCTCCTTTCCGATCAGATTGCCGGTCACCGGATTCTTGAGAGTCCCAAAATATGTCTGCTCAATATTGGGGTTGGGGTGGATGATCATGTTGAGGTTGGCGTCAAACACATAAACATAACCGGTGTCCGACAGTCGCACATCGCGCAGGGCCCGGCGCATATCGCCGATGGCCAGAGCCTTGCGCGCCTGCACTTTTTCTTCCACATCATCCAGGTAGACGCCGGTGCCCAGCACCACACCCCAGGAAGGAAGATCCTTGAAATAGGAAACCTTTTCACTATCCACCGTCTTACCCAAGCGGCGCCAGGAATAGGTATGGAACCCCTCCCCGTTTTGCCGGGCAAGTTCCACCATCGGCGGCACGATCAGGTTGCCGCCCGTATCTCGCCAATCCGACGCATCCTGTTGGTGAAATTCAGGGTCCGGGTGGGACACCATGGTGTAGTTGTAATCGCAGATCCATATGTAATCGTTGCGTCCATATTTAAACGTCCGCAATCTTTCGAAGGCTTTTTGTCGGGCCTGTTCCCGGGTCAGGCGACCCGTCGCCACATCTTCTTGGAGAGTATCGATATAGGCGCTCGCCAAGGATACAACGGTGCGCAGTTCCTGCTTATAGGCGTTGAGGGTTTCTTGTCGGTGGGTAGAGAGGCTGACTTGTATCCGGCTCGCGATCTCGAAAACCGTATCGAGAATGTTACGAGCGGCAAGACGTTCCAGATTGTAAACGCGGGTCTCGATCAGCGGCACGGAAAAGCCGTAGAAAGCCACCGAAAGCACCATCACAAAGGGCACAATCAACGCCAGCAGCTTCCATTTAAGCCTGCTTCCCCGCCGGTTTCCCTTCTCGGCCCCGATGTCCTCTGCGCCCGTCATTTGTTGGTCACGCCCTGGGCCGTCTGGCCCGCCCCGTCAGAATGCACCCCTGCTCAATTCTCTCATTACGCAAAAACAGTAATAAGAAAATGTCACAAATGTATCTAATTGTAACACAGATGATGCCACCATCCGATGGCCGGAATACGAAGGCAGTGACCCGACTATTTTGGTCGTAGCCGGTCGTCGAAATCGTCGAGGCTGGGCATGGACAAGGGGGTTTCCGTCTCCACATGCAAGAGCCGCTGTGTGTAAACCGCAAGGATTTCAGCACGGGCTTCCGGGGTGACATAGGGGACATGATGGCCGCAAAACGGCGCCAGCACATCCATGCCCACATAGGCAAGCGTGCCCCGCAAAATCGGACTCAACAGGGCGTTCAAATCACCATGCACGGCGCCGGGCCCGAACATATCCTGTCGTCCTCCCAGGGTGCAGGCGACCAGGGCTTTCTTGCCCACCAGACCGCCGCGGTCATATATCCGCTTCCCGCCATAGCAAACGCCGGAAATAAGCACCCGATCGATCCAGCCCTTGAGAATGGCCGGCACGGAAAACCAGTAGACGGGGAAGCTGAGAATCACGAGATCGGCGGCCAGCAGCTTTTCAACCTCTGCCCGGATATCCTCGGCCAGGGTCTGGTTTTCCCAACCATGGCGTTGTTCCAGGGCATAGACCAGATAATCGGCGTTGCGGCGCCCCCCGAAATCGGCGGCGGAGGCGACCGGATTCCAAGCCATGGCATAGAGATCTGAAACCGTCACTGAATGCCCGGCGCCTTCAAGGACCGCCTGCGCCGTCTCCTTCATCGCCGTCGTGAAAGAGGCCGGTTCCGGATGGGCATGCACGATGAACACCTTCATGATGGATTTTCCTCCTCTTTGCCATCGCGAACCGGGGCACTTTATCCGTTAACCCCGCACGCGCAAGGGTTAGGTCGTGTCCGATCGTCGCCGCGCCACACTCTTTCTAATTCGATTGACGTGGCTGAAAAACATGACCAGATATGCGAGGGGGTGTTTCAACCTCCCCGGACCGCCTGCCGGAGGATATCTGTTGTGTCGATTGCAAAACAGATTTTGGTTACCTGCCTCCTCCTGCTCGTCCTTGGGGGCGGCAGCTATTTCTATTTTCAAACTGACTCCACCGGCACGGAATCACCCGGGGACCGCAAAAGCCGGGCCATTACGGTTGAGGTGGCGCCGGTGCGCCCCGGACCGGTGCGGGATCAGGTTGAGGCGGTGGGCACCACCCTCGCCCGCCAGGCCGTGGACATCGTGCCGCTGGAATCCGGACGCATCATTGAGATCACCTTCCTGCCGGGGCAAAGGGTCAGCGCCGGAGATATCTTAGTCCGCTTGGATGACGGGGCGGAACAAGCAACGGTAGACGAAGCCGTTGCCACCGCGCGGGAGGCGGAGTTGGCCCTGACCCGCACCCAAAAATTAAGGGAAAGCCGCACCGTCGCCCAGGCCACCTTGGAGACCATGGAGGCGGACCTCAGCACCGCGACGGCGCGCTTGGCCCTGGCCCGGCAGCGGCTGGAAAACCGGGTGGTGCGGGCCCCGTTCGACGGGGTGGTCGGCTTGCGGCAGGTGCATCTGGGGGCGCGTGTGGATGACAACACGGTCATCACCACCTTGGATGACCTCAGCGAGGTGGAGATCGATTTCAGCGTGCCAGAAGACCATTTCGGCAGGATTCGTGTGGGCCAACCGGTGGTCGCCACCACCTCCGTGTTCAAGGATCGGGCTTTCACCGGCACGATTGCCAGTATCGACACCCGTATCCAGGAGGTCTCCCGGGCGTTTCGAGTCCGCGCGGTGGTACCGAATCCCGAACAAGTATTGCCCGCCGGAATGTTCATGCATGTGGCGGTCTTGGTAGCGGAAGAACAGGCCCTGTTGATCCCGGAAGAAGCGGTAATCGTGGAAGGGGACGATACCTTCGTCTTCGCGCTTGATGGCGATCGCGCCACGCGCCGCATGGTGGTGCTGGGCCCCCGTCTGGGTGGTCAGGTGGCGATCCTCGAAGGATTGGAACCCGGTCAACAGGTGGTGCGCGCGGGCCACCAGAGATTACGGGATGGCGCGGCGGTTTCCATCAAGGGCGCGCAGCGGGAGAAGAAAAACCCGGCGACCGAGGCGGGTGGCACATGATTTCCGAATTCTGTATCAAGCGCCCCGTCTTCGCCACTGTTCTCAGCTTGTTGATTATCGTCCTGGGCGTGGCGGCCTTACTGCGCCTACCGATCCGGGAACTGCCCGATGTGGATGCCGCGGTGGTCAGTGTTACCACCACCTATACCGGCGCGGCGCCGGAAATTGTCGATTCCGATATCACCGAAACCATTGAGGGCGCCATCGCGGGGATCGCCGGGATCAAGACCATCGCATCCTACAGTCGCCGGGGCCGAGGCCGCACGGTGATTGAATTCGAACCGGGCCGAAATATAGATGAAGCCGCCAACGATGTACGTGATGCGGTGGCCCGTGTGCGCGGCAACCTGCCAGAAGATGCGGACGAGCCGCGCATCACCAAGAATGATAGCGATTCCGATCCGGTGATGCGGATCGCCGTGACCAGCGACCGTATGACCCCCGCCGAGATCACCGATTATACAGACCGTTTCATCGTCGATCGGCTCGCCACCTTGGACGGCGTTGCCAATGTAGATATTTTTGGCGAGCGGCAATATGCCATCCGCATTTGGTTGGACAGGCGGGCCATGGCGGCACGGAACGTTACTGTCGATGATGTGGTCGCTGCCCTGCAACGCAGCAATGTGGAACTGCCCGCAGGCGAGCTGAAATCCACGGCCCGCCAGTTTACGGTGCGCACCCAGAGCCGCCTGTCCGAACCCGCCGAGTTCCGCAATATCCTGGTCTCCCGGGTGGACGGCATACCGGTCCGTCTCGGCAATGTGGCCCGGGTTGAACGGGGTGTGGCGGACGATGAAACAACGGTGCGATCCGATGGGCATGAAGCGCTTGGCATCGCTATCATGCGCCAATCCCAGGCCAATACCATCGCCATCTCCCGCAATGTCAGGGCAGAGCTGGATCATATACGCCCCAACCTGCCCCAAGGCATGACCGTCGAGGTGGGCTCGGACGATGCCTTGTTCATCGAGGCGTCTATCCGAGAGGTATTGCAGGCGCTGGCCATTGCCATCGGCCTGGTGGTGCTGGTGATCTTTACGTTCCTTGCCTCCCTACGCGCGACCCTGGTTCCTGCCGTGACCATCCCCGTGGCGGTGATCGGCGCCTTTATCGGCATCCATGCCCTGGGGTTTTCCATCAATGTGCTGACCCTGCTGGCCTTGATCCTGGCCATCGGGATCGTGGTGGATGATGCCATCGTGGTGCTGGAAAATATCCAACGCCGCATTGATGGCGGCGAAGCCCCCTTGGTGGCGGGCGTGCGTGGGTCCCGCCAAGTGCTGTTCGCGGTGGTCGCTACGTCCCTCACCCTAGTCGCGGTTTTTGTGCCGATCTCGTTTTTGGAGGGCCAGGTCGGCCGATTATTTTCCGAATTCGGGTTCGTGCTGGCGACAACAGTGGTGATTTCCACCTTCGTGGCCCTCACCCTCTGCCCCGCGCTCAGCACCCGGGTTTTGCGCCGCTCTGCCAATCCTAGTCTGCCGGCGCGCCTGTTGGAAAGCGGCCTCAAAGGATTGACCAACGGCTATAAGGCGTTGTTGGCCCGGGCCCTGGAGGCACCCATCATCGTGCTGGCGGTCGGCGCCTTGCTGGCGGGATCCGCCGTCTATCTGTATGGGCTGATCCCCCAGGAGCTCACCCCCAAAGAAGACCGGGGTGTGTTTTTCGCCTCCGTCTCCGCGCCCCAGGGCGCGACGGTTGAGTACACCGACGCGCAGACCCGCCAGGCGGAAACCATCTTGCAGCCGTTGATCGAGGCAGGCGATGCCCGTACCATTTTCTCGCTCACCGGGCGCCGGGGCGAACCGCACCGCGCCTTTGTGGTGGTACGACTGATCGATTGGGATAACCGGGAACGTCACGCCTTCGATATCGTGGATTCCGTGCGCGGCAAGCTGGGCGGCATTACCGGCGCCCGCATTTCCGCCGTCACCCCCACCGGTTTGGGCTTGCGTGGCAGTCGCACACCCTTGCGGGTCGTCATCGGTGGGCCGGACTATGACACCATCAAGGCCTGGGCGGCGGAGATTTTGGCGCGTTCTGAGGAAAACCCAGGCCTGATCAATCTGGAGATGGATTACGAACCCAACCAGCCGCAATTCGACTTGGCCGTTAACCGGGACAAGGCCGACGATCTGGGGGTCAATGTGGAGGCCATCGGGCGCACCTTGCAGGTGATGTTGGCGTCTCGCGAAGTGACCGCTTATCTGGATCGCGGGCGGGAATATCCGGTGATTGTGCAGGCCGAGGCGGAAGACCGACGGGGCCCCACAGACCTGAAAAACATCTTTATTCGGTCTGGCAATAGCGACGCCCTGATCCCTCTGGAAGCCCTGGTGACTTTGAAAGAGGGTGCGGCGGCTCCCGAGCTGCGCCGCTACGACCGGTTGCCATCCATCACCATTTCCGGCGCCCTGGCCGACGGTTATGCCTTGGGCACGGCCATCACATATATGCAGGACTTGGCGGCGGAAACCCTGCCGCCCGAAGCCAGTCTGGGCTTTGCGGGCCTGTCGCAACAATTTATGGAAACCTCAGGCGGCGTGGCGGTAACCTTTATTCTCGCCATCTTGATCGTATTTCTGGTGCTGGCCGCGCAGTTTGAAAGCTTCGTGCATCCCCTCATCATCATGCTGACCGTGCCCTTGGCGATTAGTGGCGCTCTGTTCTCGCTCTGGGTGACCGACAATTCTCTGAATGTCTACAGCCAGATTGGTATCATCCTGTTGGTCGGGTTGATGGCGAAAAACGGCATTCTCATCGTGGAATTCGCCAACCAATTGCAGAATGAGGGGCGGTCCTTGCGCGAAGCGATTTTGGAAGGGTCCGCTATCCGCTTCCGGCCCATTTTGATGACCGTGGTTTCCACCGTGTTTGGCGCGGTGCCCCTGGCCACCGCCGTCGGCGCCGGGGCGGAGAGCCGGATCGCCATTGGCATCGTGGTGATCGGTGGTCTGGGCCTCGCCTCGATCCTGACCCTGTTCATCACCCCGGTCCTCTACGATCTGCTGGCGCGCTTTGCCCGCCCCAGCGACGCCACCACCAAGGATTTGGAAAAAGCTTTGGCGTTGGAAAAGAAAGTTTCCTGAGGAACCACACTCAAAAATCGGCAATTGCGCCTTTTCCGCGCATTTTTTTGTCGGATTCTGATTAACGTCAAATATCTTCATCGAAACTTGGGGTATAGTCATGACCTCGCTCGATCCTGTTTGATGTATTTTGGAGAAAAAGCATGACAATTTATGAGGAAATCGGTGGCAAGGAAGCCGTGGATGCCGCGGTAGGAATTTTTTATCAGAAAGTCCTCGCCGATCCCCTATTGATTCCGTTTTTTGAAGATGTCGATATGGATAATCAATCGAAGATGCAGGCCCGCTTTTTCACCACCGTGTTCAAGGGCGAAGCCTCGGGTGCTGCGGAATATATGCGCAAGTCTCATCGGCATTTAGTGGCCGAAAAAGGGTTGAACGACGCCCATTTTGACGCCGTTGCCGGGCATCTACATGCCACGTTGCAAGAGCTCAAGGTCCCCGATCATTTAACGGATCAAATCATGACCGCCGCTGGCTCGCTCCGCGACGCGGTCTTGGATCGCTAATTTTTTTCTCTTCAGCGATCCCCACATGACAACGCCGCCCCCCATTCGGGAGGCGGCGTTTCACGTTGGCATTATTATCGCAGGATGGGATTAGGCTTTTTCAGCCTTAAAATCCGCCCGTTCCAATATCCAGGAAACCATAAAGCCCGCAACCAGGCCCCAGAAAGCCGCGCCGATATTCAGGATCGATAGATCGGCAACGGTGACGAGGAAGGTCACCAGGGCGCCAAGAGTGAATTTGCCCTTGAAGCAAACCACGAAGGAAGCCTGCAAAATCCGCAGCATGGCGAGGCCCGCCAAGGTCATGATGAAAGAACTGGGGGCATTCAGCATCAACCGGGTAAACGCGGGCGCCAGCAAGCCAAAGACCACCGCGAGAACACCGGTCGAAATGGCCGCCGTATAATGGCGATGCTTTTCGCCAGACGAGGTGATGATGGCGTTCGTCGGTCCGGTCAGGCAGGTGGATACCGCCCCGACCACCGCGCTGGCAATGGCGCCCACGCCGCACGCGACGGTAACCGCATCTTCGGGCGGTTTGTGCCCCACCGCTTTCAATACGCTGAACCCCTGGCCGTTCTGCACCACCAGAACGGTGATCGCCAGGGGCACCACCAGTTCGACCATGGCGGCCAACGACCATTCGGGGGTAATGAACAGAGGCTTCGCCAGTTCCAGGGACCCCAAGGTCGCCACATCGAACCGATCCAGCAAAGCCGTAGCGACAGCGCCCACCACCAGCGCGCCAATCAACGGCGGGATACGGCGGCCAATGGCGGGAAAAGCGCTCAAAATCAGCCAGACGATGACCATGGGTCCGGCGATCAGAAAATCTTCGTGCACGGCGCGCACCAGATCCAACCCGAACCGCAGGAACACGCCGGCCACCATGCCCATCACGATGGGCATGGGAATAGCGTTCATAACCTTTTTCACATAACCCGTCATGCCGAGGAACAGCATCAATGCCCCAGTCACATGATAGGCGCCGATCACTTGCGCGAAACTCAAATGATCCAGTGCCGGCCCCACCAGCACGGTCCCTGGAATGGTCCAGAAGAAAGCCAGCGGCTGGCGATAGATCCAGCTAAACAGGATGGTAATGATCCCGTTCAGGAAAAAAATGCCAAAAATCCAGGACGCGAGCTCGGTCTCGCTCAGGCCGCCACGGGTGCCCACGGACAGAATGATGGCGACCGGGGCTGTGGCGGCGAAGACCCAGCCGATAAACCCATTCGCGATATATTCGGGTCCGATATCCTTAAGAATATCCCGCAGCCCAGGGATGGGCGACGCGGGACGTTCCAGCCGGGATAGGAGCGCACGTAAAGCCATGGCCTATGTCTGTATCCTGGTTTGTAAAAGTACCCGCCGAAAAAAACGATAAGCGCGCTTTCGATCCGTATTTTCCCAACAGGGAAGCAACGGATCGAAAGCGGCGCCGACGACGGATTAGGCAGTTATTGAGGAATAGACCTGAAGGTATCTCAGATCAAGTTCCCGACCAGCCGTTCCATCTCATTTTCGCTGAACCCACGCAACGTTACGGTGCGCATATTCCCGAGTTCACTAAGCGATAATACCGCCCGTGTAAGCGTTTCCTCGTCGGGGGCTTCGACGGTGAGGACCACGTCATAGGGACCATGGGTAAAGATCCATTCCCGCGCGTTCACACCGATGCTGGCGAACGCTTCCCGCGCTTCGCGAGACCGCTTAACGGTATCACGCACGTTCTTGACCCCTTGGTCGGTCCAGTTTCCAAGCAAAACATATTTGGGCATTTTTCTTCTCCTAACCCATGATGTTAACAATAACACGTCGGCGTTGCGCCTCGGATTTGCTGTCCCGGAGACGTGGAACTGCCGCCTCCGATTTTGTCGATCCAATGTCGAATTGGGTTTCCATGGTCTAATGCAATTTCACATGCGGCTCTGTTCGCCGGACCAGAATGCGGGCCAACGTATCGAGCGTGACCTTGGAAAAGCCATGCAGGGCGAGCTCATGCATCTTGTAGAGCGACTCGTACATCAACCGTGCGAACAGCCCCTCGATCACCATGGCGCCACCGACCAGCCCCCCCATCAGGCTGCCCACGGTGCTGTAGGACCCGAGAGAGACAAGGGAGCCAAAATCCCGGTAACGATAGGGTTTAAGCTCTTGCCCGGCTAAATAGCGCCGGATTTGGGTATAGAGATGGGATGCTTGCTGGTGGGCCGCTTGCGCGCGCGGCGGCACGATGGCGCGCATCCCTTCTGGCGCTTCTGGCCACGGGCATTGGGCGCAATCGCCCATGGCGAAAATCCGATCATCCAGCGTGGTCTGCAAGGTTTCAGACACCACCAACTGATTGATACTATTGGCTTCCAACCCATCCAAACTGTTCAGGCATTCCGGTGCCTTGATGCCGGCGGCCCAGACCACCAGTTCGGCGGGGATGGTCCGACCATCCTTAAGCACGACTTCCCGTGGGAGCACTTCGGCAACAGCGGCGTTGGTATGCACCTCCACCCCGCGTTCTTTCAGCACCTCCTCCGCCGCTTTCGACAAGCGCTCCGGCAATCCGGGAAGGATACGCTCAGACGCCTCAATCACATGCAGACTAAGATCTTTGTTCGGATCGATCTTATCCAACCCGTAGGAGACCAGTTCGCGGCGGGTCCGATGCAATTCAGCGGCAAGTTCGACGCCCGTGGCACCGGCCCCGACGATGGCCACTTGCAACTGATGGGGCTCCAACGGGCCTTCCTGGGCATGCGCCCGGATACAGGCGTTGACCATCCGGCGTTGAAATGCGCGGGCATCGCCTGGTGTTTCCAGCCGCACCGTATTTTCTTCCACACCCGGAACACCGAAGCTGTTGTTCAGGCTCCCCACAGAGATGACCAGAACGTCGTAATCAAACCGCCGGGCTGGGGTCATCTGTACCCCATCTTCATCCACATAGGGCCCGATATGGACCTGGCGATTGACCCGGTCGAGACCGATCAGTTCGCCGACGCGAAACCGAAAATGATGCCACCGCGCCTGCGCCCGATAAGGGACCTCGTGCAGGCCCATATCCATGCTGCCAGCGGCGATCTCATGCAATTTCGGTTTCCAAACATGGGTCCGGGCCCGATCGATCAAAGTGATGGTCGCCTTGCCCCGCTTGCCCAGTTTATCGCCCAAATGGGTCGCCAGCTCCAATCCACCGGCACCCCCCCCCACAATAACGATGCGGGGCGGTTCAACCGTGACCGACGGCGCGTCGGTTAGCGACTGGGTTTGCGGTGCTGCTGACATTATGCATCCATCACTCGGTCCGGGGGCGCCTGACGGTTCACCCCCGCCCGTATTTACCCGTTAGTCTTCGGGGCCGAGGCCCATGGGCGCCGGCATCAGGTTCACGATCTTGCGGAACAGGTCCTTAAATTCCTTCTGGGTACCTACGCCCACAAGCGGATCTTCGTTGGAACTGAACGCTTCATCAATCACGGCCCAGTCCTCCGCCGACAACGCCTCTTCCGCGATAGGAAGCACGATATCCTCTTCCTTATTCATGTGCGAAAAGTGGGAGGCCACATAGGTTTCCACTTGATCCGCGAAGTCGCCAAAAGCATTTCCATCCCTTTGGAAGGCTTCGAGGGAGGCCCGCAGATCACGCAGCCAAATCGGCTCTTGCTGGTGTTCGTCCTCCAGCAAATTGAGAGTTTCCACGACAGTGGGGTCGCGTTCGCGCAACACCTTATAGAGATATTCATCTTCTTTCGGGTGATGCAGCTTGTCGGGAAACTTCTCAATGTAATCCAGCATTGATGTGAGGAGCGGGAAATCGGGTTCTTTGCGACCGGTGCGGATTTTTTCCACGGAGTATTGCAGCCCCCGGAGAACCGCCGCCAGGGCGCGATGCTCATCGCGAATAACGGTTATTGCCTTTTGCATGTCACACTTCCTTTAATTCCGATGTCACCCGTTACACACCCAGCAACGACGTCAAACCAGGATCATCCGCCACTTGGGAGGCGGGACCGGCAAGTTCGACCAATCCTTTTTGCAGAACCAGCGCATGATCGCTGTGAGACAGCACCCGCCGGAAATCCCGGTCGACGATCAGGGTGGCAATGCCGCTATCACGGATATCGCCGATCACGTTCCAGATTTCCGTGACGATCAGCGGTGCCAACCCTTCCGTCGCCTCATCCAGAATGATGAGATCGGGGTGGGTCATCAGCGCCCGCCCGATGGACAGCATCTGCTGCTCACCACCGGAAAGCTGGTTGCCCATATTGGTCAACCGTTCGGTCAGTCGGGGGAACCGCTCCAGCACCCGCTCATAGGGCCAGTCGTTGCGACCGTCCCGCCCGGGCCGAGAGGCCATGATCAGGTTCTCCCGCACCGTCAGGTTGGGAAACACCCCTCGCCCCTCGGGCACGTAAGCGACCCCCATGCGGGCCACTTGCTGTGGCTTTGATTTGGAACAATCATGGCCGAAAAATGTGATCCGACCATCCCTTTGGGTCACATGACCCAAAAGGGTGCGAATGAGGGTGCTTTTGCCCATCCCATTGCGGCCCAACAAACCGACTGTCTGGCCGCGAGAAATTTGCAAATCGATGCCATGCAGGACGTGGCTGGAGCCGTACCAAGCATGGATACCCTCTGCGTCGAGTAGAAATTCGCCTTGCACCGTCATCTTAATGCCCCTCACCGAGATAGGCTTCACGGACGTCGGGATTGGTCCGGATATGATCCGGGTCGCCACTGGCGATCTTGACGCCATTCACCATCACTGTAATCAGATCCGCGATCCGGAAAACCGCATCCATATCGTGTTCCACCAGCAAAATGGCGTGATCCGGTCGCAGCTCATCCAGCAGCAAGAGCATCCGTTCGGTCTCTTCTGCCCCCATGCCTGCCAGCGGTTCGTCCAGCAACAACACCTGCGGCCCTGTTGCCAAACACATGGCGATTTCCAATTGGCGTTTTTGCCCGTGGGAAATCACCCCGGCCGTGCGGTCCAAGAGATCATCCAAACCGGCCCGATGGGCAGCATCGCGTGCCGCTTCGGTGCTGTGCGGGCAGCGGTTCGCCGGTTCCCACCAGAACCAACTTTTTTGTTTCGCCGCCTGCGCTGCCAGTCGGCAGTTCTCGAACACGGTAAAGCTGGGGAAAATAGTATTGCGCTGATAACTCCGACCGAGCCCAAATTGAGCGCGCTTCGGCTGCGACCAGGCGGTGACGTCCTGCCCCAGCAGTTCCACCTTGCCGCCGGAAAGGGGAATTTCCCCCGACAGCAGGTTGATCAAGGTGGATTTCCCGGCACCATTGGTGCCGATGACCGCATGGATTGCCCCCCGCGTCATCTCGATATTGACTTCGTTGACCGCGACCAGGCCGCCCCACCGGCGGGTGATATCGGTCCCTCGCAACAAAATTTCGTTGGTCATTTTCCGCCTCCCAGCGCCGCGCTTTCTTTCCCCGACGCATTTCGTTGGCTCGGCGCCAGACGCTTGATGAGTTCCTCAGGCAAGCTCACCAGCCCTTTGGGCAGGAAAGCCACCGCGGCAATGATCACGATCCCCAATCCCAGGTGCCAGTGCTTGGCGAAATCGCCCCACACCGCATCGGTCTTGAAGAATTCCTGCAACAGCATGAAGGCAAAGGCGCCGATCAAGGCCCCGCGCAGGTGGCCCAAACCACCCAGGATGATCATCATCAAAGCCGAGCCGGACAGGTGCCAACTCATCATCTCCGGATTGACGAAACCATCCTTGATGGCGAACAGAACGCCGCCCAGGCCCGCCAGACCGCCGGAAATGGTGAACGCCGCCAGCTTATAGGGATAGGTGGTGAAACCCGTGCCCCGCATGCGTTGTTCGTTGACCCGGATCCCCGCCAGGGCGCGACCAAAGCGCGACCGCAACAAAATGGCGAGGAATACGAAGGTGAGAATAAGGGTCCCCAGGGTAAACATATACATGCTTACCGGATCGCCCAGGTCCACCAAGCCCGCCAATTCCGGAACGAAGTAAAGGTAGGTGCCATCCGTGCCGCCACCGATGGGCGTATCATGCACTACGAAATAGGCCATCTGGGCGAAGGCCAGCGTTACCATAATGAAGTAGACGCCTTTGGTCCGTAGCGACAGCGCGCCAACGAACAAGGCGTACCCCGCCGCAATACCAACCGCCGCTGGCAGCAACCAGAACAAAGAGGCTGCCTCCATCTGGCCGGACAGCAACACGGTTGCATAGGCGCCGATGCCGAAGAAGGCCGCTTGTCCGAAGCAGACCAGGCCGGTGCTGCCCACCAGGAGTTCCAGGCTCAGGGCCAGGATGGCGTAAATCATGATCTTGGAGATCAGGTCGACGCCATAGCTACCGCCGCCCAGGAAGGTGGGCAAAATCCCCTCGATCGCCCAGGGCTGGCGTCCGTATTCGGCCACGATCCATCCCAGTTCCGCCGCTACCCAGGGCAGTGGCAGGCTCAGGAACGCGATCCACAGGAACCAGGGTTTCTGATGCTGGCGGAAGGTGATCAGGAGGAATGCAACGGCAAACAGGGCGATGAAATAGAAGCCCAACCCGACCATGATACGGAACGCCCAAAACAGGACCGGCACATTGGGAATGGTGGATTTTGCCGCCATCTTGATCTGTTCATTCGTGGCTTGGGCAGGATCATCCACATATCGTTTGAGCAACAAGGCATAGCCCAGGTCTTGCCAATGGGCGTCAAAAATATCCCGGGCAGCCCTGTCGGTCCGATCCTTGCGCAAGGTTTGCAAGGCCATATAGGCGGGGATGCCGTTGCGGATTCTGGCCTCCGCCTTTTCCACGAGTTCTTTGATACCATGCACTTTTCCGGTCAAGGACCGGGTCGCGATAATCCCCAACACCCAAGGAACATGGATTTGCGCATGGGTCTCATGGGTTTCCATGCCCGGAAAACCCAAAATGGTGAAGCCCGCCGGGGCTTCTTCCGTTTCCCACATGGCTTCGATGGCGGCCATCTTCATTTGCTGATGTTCGGTAACGCCATAACCGCTTTCATCGCCCAGCACCACAACCGACAGCGCAGAGGCGAGGCCAAAACAGGCCGCGACGGTAAAGGAGCGGCGGGCGAATTTGATATGGCGGCCGCGCAGCAGATACCAGGACGAGATCGCCAACACGAACATGGCGCCGGTCACGTAGCCCGCCGAAACGGTATGAACGAACTTGGCTTGGGCCACGGGGTTGAACATGATGTCCCAGAAGCTCACCAATTCCATGCGCATGGTATCGAAGTTGAAGGTCGCCCCAACGGGGTTCTGCATCCAACCGTTGGCGATGAGAATCCACAGGGCCGAGAAGTTGCTACCGAAGGCGACCAGCCAGGTCACCAGCAAATGACCGCGTTTCGAAAGCTTGTCCCAACCAAAGAAAAACAGGCCGATGAAGGTCGCTTCCAGGAAGAAAGCCATCAACCCTTCGATGGCCAGGGGCGCGCCAAAAATATCACCCACATAATGGGAGTAGTAGCTCCAGTTGGTGCCAAACTGGAATTCCATGGTGATGCCGGTCGCGACCCCCATGGCGAAATTGATGCCGAAAAGCTTACCCCAAAACTGGGTCATTTCGCGCCAAATCCGCCGGTTCGTCATCACGTAGACGGATTCCATAATGGCCAGCATGAACGACAGGCCCAGCGTGAGCGGCACGAACAGGAAATGGTACAAAGCGGTGAGGGCAAACTGCAGTCTCGACAGCTCAACCGGGTCCAAATCAAACATCCCGAGATTTCCTGATACTTATTGACGCATTGGATTGTAAAAGGCGGTTTTCCAGGGTGGAATCGTCCATATCGGGGCGCTGCGCGGGCCCGAAAAACAGCAACCAGATCGCGGTTATGGCCAGCAATTTGAAAAATAACAGCGGCACTATTCGGCGCGCGAGCGGGGTTTTCGGGCGAATAGCGCTTCCCCAATATTGCAGCAGGACGGTTGCGACGGCCCGCATGGCTTCCCCTTTTTTCCATACCCTATGGAAGGTGGTTTCAGGTCCCCACCTAATGCGCGCCGAGGGCAATTGCAACTGGAATTATACGATGAAATCGAAAAAAAACGATTCTTACGCCGACAATTCAGGCGGCGGTTGATCTCGAAAAAATGTGCAACATTCTGTTTTATTTGAGAAACAATCCAGAATTTGGTCAAAGCTTGTGCCGTTTCCCAGAGCGCAACGGGCAGACGGAATATTCCGAGTTTCGCGCTGGGAAACAACATCTGTATACTGCCGCATCCCCCAAGACATCGACACAGGCGAGACTCGACGCGCCGTGCTGGCGGTTGGGGTCCACAACAGTCGACGGCGAGAGAGGAAGACAATGGCAAACGTGGCGTTTTTGGGTCTAGGTGTTATGGGCTTCCCCATGGCCGGGCATCTGCAACGGACCGGTCATACGGTCACCGTGTACAACCGCACCGCCGCGAAAGCCGCCGACTGGGCGCAGCGGC
>JBMYUJ010000039.1:0-28700 GCA_049605255.1 Magnetospiraceae bacterium | reverse complement strand
GTCTCTGCCGGGTAGAACCACCCACGGCAGGTCTCACCACCAGATGAAAAGGCGATATCTTCTCTCATGGGTCCCTCTCTGTCAGCCCCGCAATCTTAACAAGCTTTTTCGCGGACGACGCCAAGAATACCTGCCGTTGCAGCGCTGTATTTTAGGGTATCCTAAATTTGAAAAACCGCGCAAAATTCCCTGTGTGAGATATCTTTTAAGAAAGATACCACACAGTGCAATACCGTGTGGATGGGACTCTGCCGAAATGTTCATGATCGACTACAGAGATTTTAGCTGGTGGTATTGGTTGGTCACCGCCTGTCTGCTGACCACGGGAGTCGCCGGTTACCCCCAAGCGTTCCTGTGGGCCATGGGGCTCACGGTTGTGCAGTTGGTTCATTTTTCCATCCGCGGCGGCAGCCTGACCAGCTTTCCGGTCCAGGTGCGTTTCTGGTATCTGATGCTGCTGTTGCTCGCCTATCCGGAACCGCTACGGGTCATCTACTGGCTGCCCACCATCGGCACCTGGGCGCAATTGCTGTTTGGCTACTGCGCCATGGCGCGGTTTGTGTCCTTGCACCCCTGGAACAAGAAGGAACCCTTTTCCGGCAAACTTGTGCTGAGAACATTCCTGGCCCGCCCCGTGCGCGGCAATATCCTGCAAGGGCTGCCGCCCGCGAAATAGCGGAACCTGGAATCTGTCTTTCAACATTCTCTTGGAAGGGCGATTCACGGGTCAGTTAAAGTCAACCGGGAGCTAAAGTCGCACCACCATCCCATCGGCAACAGATTGTCGATAGGCTTTAAGCGCCGGGATCAAGCCTGCACAGAGTCCGGCGACGAAGATCATGCCGAGGATAAGCAAGTCCTGCTCCGTGGGCGGGGCCAGGGTCAGGTAAAGGCCATATTGCGCATCGATGATGGGGCGGGCGACAAGAAGTATGGCATAGAGGCCAGCCAGGCCGCTCGCGATGCCCAGCCCCGTGAGAAAGGAAGTCTCCGCAATCAGCATGACGAAGACATGTACCGGCCTGGCGCCCACCGATCGCAAGATGGCCATTTCCCGTCGGCGTTCGTTGAGGCTGGAGAGCAGCATGGTCAACATCCCCAGAAGGCCAGAGAGCACCACGAACAGAGAGATCGCCGCCAAGGCCGCCTCGGCGGTCCCCATGAGATCCCAAAGCTCCTGAAGGGCGACGCCAGGCAAGATCGCCAATAATGGCTCGCGTTTATTTTCGTTAACGACCCGCTGCATGGCGAACGCGCCCAAGCGGGATTTCAGGCCTACCAGAACCGCTGTTACGGATTTCGGACGCAGAGTCATCTTTTGCACCTGATCCGCGCTGACCGACATGCCGGGGATACGCGCGCCCCCTTGCCAATCCACATGAATGGCTTCGATCCCCTCCAGGCTGACATGGACCGTGCGATCCACCGGAGTCCCAGTTTTTGCCAAAATGCCGACAACCGTGAAAGGCTTGTCTTTATGGGTCGAAAATCCTTGGCTCCCAAGGCCATGGGCCACCACGATCGAGGCGCCCTGCTGGTAGCCCAGCGCATCGGCAACATCGGCGCCGAGGACGGCATCGAACACCCCGTCGAACGGCTTTCCAGACCTGAACGCAAGGCGCTGCTTCTGCCCATACCGGAAATGACGGAAATAGTCCCTGGTCGTGCCCATGACCCGGTACCCCCGGTGGGAATCCCCTAAAGACAAGGGGATGGACCAGGCGACTTCCGGCCGCGCCGCTATTTCCTGATAACCGCGCCACGAGATATTATTGGTCGCATTGCCAATGCGAAAAACCGAATACAGTAACAATTGTGTCGCGCCACTCCGTGCGCCAACAATCAGGTCGGTGCCGGAAATGGTATTGGCAAAACTGGCCCGGGCCCCGGTTCGGA
This sequence comes from Magnetospiraceae bacterium, assembly GCA_049605255.1. Classification (GTDB taxonomy): domain Bacteria; phylum Pseudomonadota; class Alphaproteobacteria; order Rhodospirillales; family JBMYUJ01; genus JBMYUJ01. The sequence goes on along the minus strand of JBMYUJ010000039.1, from coordinate 26,804 downwards.
CCTTTTCCACCCCCAAGACCAACATGACGCTAACAGCAATGGAAAACACGGTGAGGAATACCGTCGCGCGCCGGTTACACAAACTATGCCACGCTAGGCCCAGAAGCGCGCGGATACTCATGCCGCCCGCGCCGTGGCGCGATTGATATCCGCAAGGGTGACGGTGCGGTCAAAGGCCGATTCCAGGCTGGAATCATGGCTGACAAACAGCAAGGTCGCGCCTACCCCTTGGGTTTCCCGAAACAGCAGATCCAGGAAATGCCCCCGCGCATCCGCATCCAGGGCCGATGTTGGTTCATCGGCGATCACCAACGAGGGCGCCCCAATGAGGGCGCGGGCAACGGCAACCCGTTGCTGCTGCCCGACGCTCAACCGTGCCACCGCCCGCCGCGCCATTTGCACGCCACCCAACTCCATATGGTCGAGAAACCGGCAGGCCTCAGCTTCCAACTGGGATGCGGAAGACCCGGCATTCTTGCGGCGCCGGGCGGAAAACCGGCAGGGCAGCAAGACATTTTCAACCAGGGAAAGATACGGCACCAGATTGAACATCTGAAAAATAAAGCCGATATGATCCGCCCGATAGGCATCTCGTTTGGCACCAGACAAGGCAACCAGGTCGGTCTCGAGAACCTTCACCATGCCTTGCTGTGGAACCGTTATGCCGCCCAGCAGGTTCAACAAGGTTGTTTTCCCGCTGCCGCTCGGCCCTTTCAGGAAAACCCGCTCTCCCTCGGCAACTCGAAAATCGGCGATATCGAGGACGAGCGGTTCCTGCCGATGCCAGCTGAATCTGATGTTTTCCAGGTGAATGGCGTCGGCGGCCATTGAAGGTCCGCCCCCTAGAATCCAAGTCGCGGATTTGCCGGGGTGAGAACCGCCGCTCCTTGACCCTGTGGCGTGATGAACTGGGCTTCCAGCTCCCGCGTATTGGGAAAACTCTCGAAGTACCGGGTTTCCAGATAGCTTACTGCCTTCATGTTCTTACATTCGAAATGGTAATGGGCATGAAATTCGGAATGTTGCTCATCTTCGTCATGGGCATGATCATGTTCTTCTTCGTCTTCGTCCTTTACATCATGATCATGCATCCCGTGGTCGGCATCATGGCCATCGAGATGGTCGTCGCCCACCTCGGCCTCTTCCAACCTGCAACCTGCGCTCTCCGGAAAGGCGAAAAGTTTTTCGCCCGCCGATAAGATCGCCATCGCTGTTGCCACGGCCGCCTCTTTTTCCGGCGTTGCGGCATCATGTTCAAAGCCGACCAGATCCGCCCCGGGCGCCATCAGTTCGATTTCTATTTCATCCCCTTCAATTGCCACGTTCAAATGCCCGACACCATGCTCATGAGGCGCCGATTCTGCGGCACTCTTTGCTGCGGCGAAGGTGGCTATCAACGACAGGCTGAGGGGTAACACACGGGTCACCAGACGACAGGAAGTATTCAAGGCCTGACCTCTTTCTTGATATCAAAGGGATTGGTTCGCGCAGGACCTGCAATGGCCGCGCATCTCAATGGTGGTGCTGTAGGGGTGAAATCCGGACTCCTTTGCCCGGGCGGTAAGCCGACGGGCAATTGCGGCATCGGCGAACTCCTCCGCCCCATGGCAATCTTCACAGATGAGAAAAACGGTGGCCCCTTTATGAGCATGGTCATGGGTGCAGGCGACAAATGCATTGAGGCTTTCCAGGCGATGCGCAAGCCCTTGCGCGATCAGGCGCTCCAGCGCGCGATAGACGGTGGGCGGCGCGGAAATCCCCGCTGACCTGACCGCATCTATCAACTGATAGGCCGTCATCGGCCGCTTGGCGCGCCGTAACGCGGCGAATACCGTTTGATGGTTAGGCGCCAATGAATGCGTCTTTGAAACCAATGATCCCTCTCGAAGCTGCGCGGCGGCGTTAAGCAACGCCCGCCTAGAAACCGTATCGTATATTATACGGTATGGTACCTATGTCAACACAGGAAGCTGTCTTCACGAAGAGACCTCCCCTATTCTACGTAAGGCTCTACCGTGCCTTCTTCCAGGATGTAGCCCACGTCCACCGCGGATTGGCCGTCTACCAAGGAGAGGTTTTTCTGAGACTGTTCCACTCTCACCAGCCCAGTGACCCAAACCGGGTCATACAGATTGGTCGGCTGAAAGGGCTTTTGAACGCGGACAAAAACCGTCTGATTCATCGGCGGCGGCGGCACATGAATGCAGGCTCCCACATAGGGAACCAAGAGAAACTCCGTGACGGCCTCACCGCTGAATTCCAGGGGAAGAGCATATCCCGGAATCTTGACCCGTTCACCATTTAAGGCTTCGTTCAAGAGCCCGTTCCGCCGCTCAACCTCTTGCCGAAACTCAAAATCCTTCCGTAAAAGCTCATCAGGATCAATACCTTGCGCGCGCAGTTTGGCCCGGATATTCAGTTCATCCTGGTCTTTCTCAAAGCCGAGCTCGGCGACGTTGATTCCCTGGCGCTTCAGCTCCTCAATTCCGGTGAGACTGATGAAACTGTCCTGCTGCGCCTCCGTGAGCGTGTCAAAGGGGTCGACGAGCGGTGGCAACGGTGGCTGCAGGTCTTCCCACGCCAAGGTTCGCACAGCATCTGCTTGAACGGATGTCGATACCAGAAAAAAGACGAAGACAGCGGAAAGCACATACCGCATGCGGCATCTCCAGGGCCATAAGCGACTTCAGGATATATAAGGGTGGTCACCGCGGACAATCCACCCTTTTCCATTTTGCCGCCATGAGGTGACGGGTGGTTTGCTGATCGCTGTCGGATCCGGCGCCTATTCTCCCGAGGTATTCCGGGGAATATCCACCCTGACAGTCGTTCCCTGACCAAGTGTGCTGTCGATCTGCAATTCCCCGCCATGCGCTTGAATAAGGGCCTTGGCAATGGATAAACCCAGCCCTGTACCTTCCTTGGCGTGGTGCGGATTGGCCTCTAATTGAACGAACGGTTTGGTGACTTTTTCGAGTTCGGAAGGCGACATGCCCCGTCCCGTATCGACGATTTCAAAGGTATGGATATCGTTTTCGAACTTGGCCTTTAGCGTGATGTGGCCACCCCGCGGGGTAAACTTGATGGCGTTGAACAGCAGATTCAGCAACACCTGTTTGACCGCCCGTTCGTCCACATAAACCGGGGGAAGGTAGGCGTGCACGAGAGTTTCAAAATAGATTTGACTGCTATCCACGGCACTTTTTGCGATCTTTTGAACCTCTTTGAGCAGTTGTCCCGGGTCTAGCTCCGTCCGATCGAGCTTGTTGGACCCGGCCTCGATTTTAGAGAGGTCAAGAATATCATTTACCAGACTGAGCAAATGTTTGCTGCTGGAGGAAATATCGTCCGCGTATTCGCGGTATTTTTCAGACCCCAGCGGGCCAAAAAACTGCCCCGATATCATTTGCGAGAACCCCATGATCGCGTTCAAGGGGGTTCGTAATTCATGGCTCATCGACGCCAGGAAGTCAGATTTCGCGTTATTGGCGATCTCCGCGTCGCTTTTCGCCGTGTAAAGATCGTGGAGCACCAAATTATAGAGCGTCGCAATGTCGCCGATTTCCGAATTGGGATCCACGGGAATGGGAGAAGAATAATCCCCTTCCTTGCGTTGCCGCCCCATCGCCAAAAGAAGATCCATTTGGTCTGTAGACTGGAAATGCTCGCTGATATTCAGGCCGATGCGTTCCTCTTCGATCGTTACCCGCAGCGGTATGAACGCATTGATGATCTTCAGCAATGTGTAGCTGACGCAAAAAGCAAAGGCCATGGCCGTCACCACGCCAAGCAATTGGGCATAGAATTGGTCCATGCGGTCCAGCCCGGTGCCCAGTTTCTCCAAATTTCCAAACAACGCGACCGCCAGGGTGCCCCAAACCCCCGAAATCGTGTGCACCGGAAATGCGGACAGCGCATCATCGATCTTAAGCTTTTCCAAAAGGATCGTACCGGCAAAACACAAGGCCCCGCCAATGACGCCGATCAGAACCGCCTGAACCGGAGACACCGCATGGGCGGAAGCCGTGATCGCGACCAAACCAGCAAGGGCGCCGTTCAACATGCTGGGCACATCCGAACGGCCATACAGGAGCGGGGATAAGATGATCGGCACGAGACCGCCAAAGGCGCCGGCGATCAGGGTATTGAAGATAATCAGCGGTAGCTGTTCATTGGCGGCGAGGGTGCTGCCGCCGTTAAAGCCGATCCAGCCAACCCAAATAGTAAACACACCCAAGGTCGATAAGGGCAGGCTGTGGCTTCTGAATTGCGCGCCGCCCCCCCTGAAACGCCCCTCGCGCGGGCCGATGATGAGGACACAGGCCAGCGCCACCCACCCCGCAATGGAATGGACCACCGTGGCGCCGGCGAAATCCACGAATCCCGCCTCCGCCAGCCACCCCTTCGCGCTCCCCAAGGCACCCCCCCAGGCCCAATGGCCAAAGATGGGATAAATAGCCAGCGAGATGACGATGGCGATCAGCAAATAGGCCTTGAAACTCACGCGCTCGGCGATGGCGCCGGACACGATGGTTGTGGCGGTGCCGCAAAACATCAATTGAAAGACGAAAAACGCGATATGCCAGTAATCGGCGGTTTCGGAAAATCCAAAAAACGTCGTGCCAATCATGCCCCCCGCGCTGGCACCGAACATCAATCCGAAGCCAACCGCCCAGAAGATAGCGGCAGATACGCAGAAATCCGCGAAATTCTTGGCCGCGACGTTGATGCTGTTCTTGGAACGGACGAAACCGCTTTCAAGACAACTGAATCCCGCCTGCATCATGAACACAAGCGCCGCACTGACCAATATCCACACAATGTCCAGAATCATTGTGACCTTACATACACGGGACTGGGTACCTCCTCATCGCTGCGACCACGGAGACATTAACTGCCCGGAAACATTAACTGGAACCACTCTAATTGCAAAAGGAGAGATTTTTGCGAGCGGTGACGGTTGAGCCCGATGACGCCCAGGAAACGGCCACTGCGTCGCGGGGCGCCGATCAACGCGCGCGGCACGACACCCTGCGCACAAAAAAAGGCCCACTGCAACAGCGGGCCTTTTCTTTGGTGTTCTGAACCGATCTGGAAAGATCAGCGCTTCGAGAACTGGAAGCTCCGGCGGGCTTTGCGCTTGCCGTATTTTTTCCGTTCCACCACGCGGGAATCCCGGGTCAGGAACCCGCCTCGCTTGAGCACCGGGCGCAGGGCCGGTTCGTAGAAGGTCAGCGCGCGGCTGATGCCATGGCGCACGGCACCGGCCTGGCCGGACAAGCCGCCACCCGTGACAGTGCACACCACGTCATACTGCTTTTCCCGGTTCGCCGCTTCGAACGGTTGGTTCAGGATCATGCGCAGCACGGGGCGCGCGAAATAGGTATCCTGATCCCGGCCATTCACGGTAACCCGGCCACTGCCCGGTTTGATCCAGACCCGGGCGACGGCATTTTTCCGTTTGCCGGTGGCATAGGCCCGGCCTTGCGGATCGATCTTCGGCTCGACGGGGGTAGACTCTTCAGCGGCGACCGGGCCGCCCAGGTCCTTCAGGTCGTCCAGCGTTTTGACGTCTTCGGCCATGGGCTAGGCGCTCCTCTTGTTCTTCGGGTTCATGGCGGCCACATCCAAAGCTTCGGGCTGTTGCGCCGCGTGGGGATGTTCCGGACCCGCGTAGACATGCAGTTTGGTCATTTGCTGGCGGCCCAGGGGATTGCGGGAAATCATCCGTTCCACCGCCTTGTGCACCACCCGCTCTGGATGATTGCCAGACAGGATCTGCCCCGCCGCGCGTTCCTTAATGCCGCCGGGATATCCGGTGTGCCAGTAATATTTCTTATCCTGCAGCTTGTTGCCCGTCAGCCGGACTTTTTCTGCATTCACGATGATGATGTTATCGCCGCAGTCGATATGGGGGGTGAAGATCGGCTTATGCTTACCGCGCAAGCGCATCGCCACGATGCTGGCCAGCCGGCCGAGGGTGACCCCATCGGCATCGATCACATACCACTTCTTTTCGACTTCGGACGGCTTGGCCGAATAGGTCTTCATTGCCGGTCCTTCCATCCCTTCAGGGTTCAAAAAAACAGGCGCCTTGCCTGGGGTCAGGCAGCGGCGCGTCAGGCGGCGGAGTATGCGCATCCGACACCTCCCTGTCAAACGGAAAAATTCGTTTATTTTCAATGGGTTTAAAGTTGAGGTATTATAATACCGCTATTTTAAGTGCTTGAACGGGCGTTCGGAACCCGAAACGGCCGACTCCCCTTGCAACACCCCCCGCCCACAAGGCACAGTAGAGGGTGAAATATCCCTTCAAAACAGGAACAGCCCGCCATGGATACCAACGCCCCGCAAACCGAGCCACTGACCTTGGAAGAGGTCAAAGGCCCTATTGGCATTATTACCTTCAACCGCCCCGATGCGTTCAATGCGCTGTCCCGCGACATGCTGCTGGCGGTGGAGGAGAGCCTGGTCCGGCTGGGGAACGACCGGTCGGTGCGCGCGATCATTCTGGCCGGGGCTGGGCGCGCGTTTTGCGCCGGGCATGACCTGAAAGAAATCAATGCGGACCCCTCGCTGGAGGCCATGAATTCTCTATTTGGCCTCTGCTCCAAGGTGATGATGCGGATCGCGGAAACACCGCAGCCGGTGATTGCCCAGGTGCATGGCGTGGCCACGGCCGCAGGCTGCCAACTGGTGGCGGCTTGCGATTTGGCGGTAGCGGCGGAGACCGCGCGCTTCGCCACATCGGGGATCAATGTGGGACTGTTCTGCGCCACGCCCATGGTGGCCCTGACCCGCAACGTACCCCGAAAATTTGCCATGGAGATGCTGTTGACCGGCGCTTTCATTGATGCGGAAACGGCGCTGCGCTATGGGCTGATCAATCGCATCACGCCGCCCGCGCATCTGGCCTCGGAGGCCGAGGAACTGGCGCAGGTGATCGCCAACAAATCGCCCGCCTCTATCGCCATGGGCAAGCGGTTGTTTTACGCGCAAATCGAAGCAGCTACCGCCGCGGCCTATGATATCGCCGCGCCGGGCATGGCGGAGAACATGCAATGCGAGGACGCCCAGGCGGGAATCGATGCTTTCGCCAACAAGCGCCCCATGCCCGACTGGAAAGGGAAATAAGCGCCAAAAGCGGCTTTCGTTACCCGATACCGCCTTGCATCACATTGTCGGCACGGCGGTCAAAATTGCGGGCGTAGATTTTGACGATCTCTTCGTTGATCCGCTGCCCCAGGCGCGGCCAAGGGGACAGGATCGGGCTGAACGGATTATCCCGGCTGAGAAACCAAATGGTCAGCCGGTTGCTGGGCTCCTGGGCGGCGCCCCGCCGGTGCAGGCCAAAGGTATTGGCAAATACCAGCGTATTCGGTTTGACCGCCAGCAATTCCGGCGCCGGGTAGCCCAGTTGGGCCATGTCCGCATCGGTGAAGCGGAACGATCCATCCTCTGAATGGCCGTCCCGCAGATCACGCGCGATCAGGCTTTTCCGGTATTCCCATTTCAATCGCTTCCAGGTGAGCCTGTGCGATCCCGGTACAAAGGTAAACGGCCCATTGCGGTCGGATACGTCATCGATAAACAGCCAGGCCTTCATGGTGGGATGGAAGGTGTCCGAATGCATATGCCGCTGCGGATCAGCCTCCGTCGCATCGCGGCCGAAATTTTTTAGATTCTCGATATAGACCAGCGGCAATCGGTTTTTCGAAGAGGTATAGCGGAGCAGATGGCGCAGATCCGCGCGCGCCAGGAAACCCCGGCAGGCGGGCATCTCCGCCACGGTTTCCGTATCCAGGAATGCCCGTTGGGTCACTGTGGGGCCTTCGCGCAGTTCGCGCACCGTGCCCCGGAAGCCCCGCACCTCCGCCTCAACCTTCGCGAAATCCTCCGGGGGCAGGAAGTTCTCCTTGATCAGATAGCCCTGCGCCCGAAACGCCTTGCGGTCTGCCGCTGGGACCAGGGGTGCCAACAGCGCCAGCCGCAGACGGTAAAGGCCATGGGCCAACACCACCCGCACCACATGCAAGCCCAGGCGATTCAAGAACGGGCTGCCGATGATCGGATTGGCGCGGAAGGACTTTGCCAGCGTCACCAATTGCAGCAGCCAGACGGGCGTCATCAGGATGGACTTCATGGCGGTTTCGCGCTCCTTTTCCACCAAGTCGGCGGGACTATAGCAAAGCGTTGCCAAAAAAAACAATGGTACCGGGACGGGATCGTCAAAACCCCGCGTCGGGACGCTGGACCGTCTTGGCTGGGCGGGGTAAGCTTACTTGAACCGCCACCGCCGCAACCCAGTCAGCCCACGAAAAGCGCTCATGAATAGTCACGTTACCGTTGCTGCCGGGCTTGGCCGGGTCGCCGTTATCGACATCGGCTCCAACACCGTCCGACTCGTGGTTTATGACGGTAAGGCGCGGGTTCCCTTGCTGATGTTCAACGAAAAGACCGCCGCCGGATTGGGGCGAAATCTGGCTGAAACGGGTCAGCTCAACCCCCGGGGCGTGGACCGGGCCAAAGCGGCGCTGACCCGATTCCATCGTTTGGCGGAAGCCATGCGGCTCGACCGCATTCATATCCTGGCCACCGCAGCGGTGCGGGAAGCGGAAGACGGCCCCGGTTTCGCGGACTGGGTCCAACAGTTGTTTGAAGAACCCGTAGAGGTCTTATCCGGCGAAGAAGAGGCCCGGTTGGCGGCGGAAGGCGTGCTGTGTAGCGTCAACTACCCCGATGGGGTGGTGGGCGATATGGGCGGCGGCAGCCTGGACCTGATCGCCGTGGAAGGCCAACAGTTCGGGGCCTACGACACGCTCCCCTTTGGGCATCTGAAGGTGGCGGAGCTGGCCAGCGATGGCCTGAAATCCGCCCGCAAGATCATTGCGGCGCGCATGAACCAACTGGACTGGGTAAAGGAACGCAGCGGTCATACGCTTTATGCGGTGGGGGGCTCCTGGCGTGCTCTGGCGGGGCTCTTCATGGAAATGATTGGTCACCCGCTCAGCGTCATCGACAATTTCACCCTGGATGCGGAAACCGTACAGAACCTGCTGAATGATTCCGTCTTCAGCAAAGGTTGGCCTGGCAATATGTCGAAAGCAGTGTCGCAAAAGCGCATCGAAACGCTCCCCCATGCGGGGCTGGCACTCAGCGAATTGATCCGGGTGATGGCGCCCGAGACCGTGGTTTTCTCTGGCTTTGGCCTGCGGGAAGGGCGGTTCTTCACCGGCCTGGAGCACCACCGGCAAGAGGAAGACCCCTTGATCGCCGGGTGCGAGAGCATCATGTCCCATTACGCCCGCTTCGGCTTTGATGGGCATGAGGTGAATACCTGGCTCGCCCCCCTGTTCAGCGGCGAAAATTTGCGGGAGGAACGGGTTCGTCTGGCCACCTGCATCGTGGCCGATATCGCCGCCACCGACCATCCGGATCACCAGGCAGACCACGGGTTTTTTCGGGTTTTGTGGCTGCCGGTACCGGGCCTGACCCATTCGGAACGGGCGCAAATGGGGGTGGCGGTCGCCCACCGCTACAATAAGGGCCGCAACCTGCCCGCCGTGAAAAAAGTGCTGCCCCTGATGAGCCACCGGGAAATGCGCAATGCCTCGGTAATCGGCAACGGCCTGCGGCTGGCCCATGTGCTCTCCGGCGCAGTGCCCGGCCTGATCTCAACCACGGAATTAAAAGCAGAAGGGGATTGCTTGGTTCTGGTCCTGCCCCATGATGGGGCCGTCTACAGCAGCGAAACCGTGGAACGGCGCCTCGCCAACCTCGCCAATGCGGCCAGTTTCGCCTCCTGGGAAATCAGGTAGGCTCTACCTGTACGGCGCCATCCACGATTCTGAGCGCCAATTCGCCGCTCCGCACCCGAAGGGCATCTTCGCCAAACAATTTTCGGCGCCATCCCGTCAGTGCCTTAACGTCGGACTCCTCTCCGAACGCGGCCAGCAGCTCAATATCGGCGGCGGAAGCGACAATTTTCGGCGCCACATCCGCCTCGGTACAGCGGGCCTTCAACACCACTTTCAATAAATCGGCGATGGGACCGGTGGCGGGTGGCATGCGGACCGGTTCTGGGACCTGCGGCCAGTCTGCCTTGGGCACGTCCAGGGCGATGTGGATGGCCTCCAGCAGCCCCCGGCCCAGCTTGCCCTTGGCGAAGCCCCCGCCCAAGCCCCGCACGCGGGCCAAGGCCTCTTCGGTTTTCGGCGCATGATGGGCGATTTCCATCAAGGCCTCATCCCGCACCAGTCGATTCCGTGGCATATCGCGACGTTGTGCCTCAGCTTCCCGCCAGGCGGCCACCTCCCGCAAGATCGCCAACACCCGCGGTTTGGCCCCCCGCCCCTTGATACGGCGCCAAACCTCGCTGGGGTTGACCTGATAGGTATCCGGATCGTTGAGTACCGCCATCTCCTCGGCCACCCAATCTTCCCGACCGCGCTTTTGGAGCTGCGCGCTCAGCTTTTTATAGATGGTGCGCAAATGGGTCACATCGGCCAATGCGTAGTCGATCTGCTTGTCGGTCAGCGGACGATGCGACCAATCCGTAAACCGGGAGGATTTGTCGATGGCGGCCTTGGCGAGCTTGCTGGCCAGCGCCTCATACCCCACCTGATCGCCGAAGCCGCAGACCATGGCGGCCACCTGGGTATCGAACAACGGCGCGGGAATTGTCCCCGTTAGAAGATAGAAGATTTCCAGGTCCTGGCGGGCGGCATGAAACACCTTGGTGATCGCCGGATTGGCGAACAGGGCGAACAGGGGGGCGAGATCCATCCCCGCGGCCAAGGGATCAATGCAATAAGCCTCGTCCGGCCCGCCGACCTGCACGAGGCAGAGCTTCGGCCAATAGGTTTTCTCACGCAGAAATTCCGTATCGACGGTAATAAAATCCGTCGTCGAAAGACGGTCACAAAATTCGGCCAGGGTTTGAGTGTCGGAAATTACAGTCATGAGCCGGGTAATACAACGATTTGCCCCCCAAGCAAAGAGAAAGCATGGGCAAATTGCAGCGTGTCGCGTATGGTGCACGATATGCGCATAAACGAATGATCGACTTCAATGACGGCTCTCGACCTTTCCAGACTGAATATCCTGCTCGTGGATGACAGCCAACATATGCTGGTGCTGCTGTCGTCGATCCTGAATGCCTTGGGCGTGCGCAATATCAAACAAGCGCCCGATGGGTCGGATGCGCTCGCCATCATGCGGGATTTCCCCACGGATATCGTGATCTGCGACTGGTTGATGAAGCCCACCGACGGGCTGACCTTCACCCGGGTGGTCCGCACGGCCAAGGATAGCCCCAATCCCTATATCCCGATCATCTTGTTAACGGCCCATACGGAGCTTTCGCGCGTGAAGGAAGCGCGGGATGCGGGGGTCAACGAGGTGCTTGCAAAGCCGGTGGCGCCAAAACTGATGTATGATCGCCTGGTGCGCATTATCGACAATCCGCGCAGCTTCATTCAGTCGCTGATGTATACGGGGCCGGATCGGCGCCGCAAGAATGTGGGCCCACCAAAAGGAGAAGATCGCCGGGATCCAAACCGGGAAACAGCCTTGCTGGGTTAGATATATCGCTCTCTCTTTCCCCGGAATTCCTTGACAAACAGCCCCGGTTCGGTGTGCTTATGCCGACGTCTTTTTCGGGAGTCCCCGGACCGCTCAGACCGTGACAGCAAGGTAGCAGCATGCATCCCTATCGTACCCATACCTGTGGCGAAATTCGCCTGTCCCATGCCGATCAAACCGTTCGCCTCTCTGGCTGGATTCACCGCAAGCGCGATCATGGCAATCTGCTGTTTGTCGACCTGCGCGATATGTTCGGCGTGACCCAATGCGTCGCCGATGTGTCCTCTGCCGTGTTCGCCGATATGGAAAAGGCCCGAGTGGAAAGCGTCTGCACGGTCACCGGTCGCGTGGTGCAGCGGAGCGAGGAAACCGTTAACCCCAACCTGCCCACCGGCGCCATCGAGGTGGTGGTGGACAGTTTCCATATTGAATCCCCCGCCGAGGTGCTGCCCATGCAGGTGGCGGGCGAGGCCGATTATTCGGAAGATATGCGGCTGCGGCACCGTTTCCTGGATCTGCGCCGGGAAAAAATGCGCGACAATATGCTACTGCGCAGCGCCATCATCACCAGCATCCGCCAACGCATGGTCGATGGGGGGTTCGTGGAGTTCCAAACCCCGATCCTGACCGCCAGTTCGCCGGAAGGCGCGCGGGACTATCTGGTGCCCAGCCGCCATTACCCAGGGCATTTCTATGCCCTGCCCCAGGCGCCGCAGCAGTTCAAGCAGCTTTTGATGGTGTCTGGCTTCGATAAATATTTCCAGATCGCGCCCTGCTTCCGAGACGAGGACGCCCGCGCCGATCGGTCTCCTGGCGAGTTCTACCAGTTGGATTTCGAAATGTCCTTCTGCACCCAGGATGATGTGTTCAACGCCATCGAACCGGTATTGCACGGGGTGTTCGAGGCGTTCAGCAAAGGCAAATCCGTTACGCCCCTCCCCTTCCCGCATATCGCCTATAAAGACTCTATGTACCTGTATGGCTCCGACAAGCCAGACCTGCGCAACCCGCTGGTTATGTGCGATGTGACCGAGCCATTCCGGGACTCAAGCTTCGGCCTGTTCGCCAAGCTGGTCTCGCAAGGCGCGGTGGTACGGGGCCTGCGCGCACCGGGCGCGGCCTCCAAGCCCCGCAGCTTCTTCGATAAGCTGAACGATTGGATGCGCAAAGAGGGCGGCGGCGGCCTGGGTTACATTCTGTTTGCCGACGGCGAGGCCAAGGGCCCCATCGGCAAGAATTTGGAAGCCGAACGCTCCGCCGCCATCAAAGCCGCCGCGGGGGCCGAGGATGGCGATGCGGTGTTCTTTGTCGCCGGCAAGGAAGAGGACGTCTGGTCCTATGGCGGCATGGCCCGCGAACGGATTTGCGACGAGTTGGAGCTGCGGGAAACCGATACCTTCAAATTCGTCTGGATCGTCGATTTCCCCATGTTCGAGCGCAACCCGGATACCGGCCAGATCGAGTTCAGCCATAATCCGTTTTCCATGCCGCAAGGGGGCATGGAGGCGCTGGAAACCAAGGACCCGCTGGAGATCAACGCCTATCAATATGACATCGTGTGCAACGGGGTCGAACTTTCCTCCGGCGCCATCCGGAACCATCGGCCGGAGATCATGTACAAGGCGTTCGAGATCGCCGGATATGGCGCCGAGGTGGTCGACAGCCAGTTTGGCGGCATGATCAAGGCGTTCAAGTTCGGCGCCCCGCCCCACGGCGGTGCTGCACCGGGCATTGACCGCATGGTGATGCTGCTGGCAGACGAGCCCAATATCCGCGAAGTGATCCTGTTCCCCATGAACGGTCAGGCGCAAGACCTGCTGATGGGGGCGCCTGCCCCGGCGGACGACAAGCAATTACGGGAATTGCACCTGCGCGTGCAATTGCCCAAGAAAGCACAGAAGAAAGAAGAGGACCCAGCGGGCCAATAAGCCCGAAACCACGAGCGGTATCAACAATTCCGCCCCCCCTGGAGAAAGCTGCCTTCATTCCACGGAGCTGCTGCCCCCTGTCCCGGATGCATCAGCTCTACAGCGAAAACACGTAAAATTTTTCGGTCGCCCCCTGGACTCCCGGCGGTCAAGGGATTACCGTCAATTGATCAACGTCAAGAAAACGTCAAAAGCCCAAGGACATCAGATCAGGTTTTGACATATTCAGGAAGGGACGACATGAAACATTTTAAAACGCTCGCCGCATCGGCGGTGATGGCGCTCGCTTGCGCGGGTGTTGCCCAGGCTGGCCCCACTGTGGACGCCGTGAAGCAGAAGGATTTCATCCAATGCGGCGCGAATACCGGGCTGCCCGGATTTTCCTCCGCTAATGCCGAGGGCGTTTGGGAAGGCCTGGATGTGGACGTCTGCCGCGCGGTTGCCGCTGCCGTCCTGGGCGACGCCAGCAAGGTCAAGTTCACGCCGCTCACCGCGCAACAGCGGTTTACCGCCTTGCAATCGGGCGAAGTGGATATGCTGTCGCGCAATACCACCTGGACCCTGTCCCGCGACACCAAGCTCGGCCTGAACTTCGCCGGCGTTAACTTTTATGACGGCCAGGGCTTCATGGTCCCCGTGAAGCTGGGCGTGAAAAGCGCGACCGAACTGAGCGGCGCCACCATCTGCGTGGAGCCCGGCACCACGACCGAATTGAACTTGGCCGATTACTTCCGCGCCAAAAAGATGGAATTCGAACCGGTGGTGATCGAAAACCAGGATGAAGCCCTGGCCGCCTTCTTTGCCGGTCGCTGCGATGTGTATACCACCGATGCCTCTGGCTTGGCCTCGGCCCGGGTGACGAAATCACCCAATCCCGCCGATTACGCTATCTTGCCGGACATCATTTCCAAAGAACCGCTCGGCCCCGCCGTGCGCCATGGGGATGACCAATGGCTCGATATCGTGAAATGGTCCTTGCTGGCCATGATCGAGGCGGAAGAAAAAGGCATTACATCCGCGAATGTGGATGAAATGAAAGGCAGCAACGATCCGGGCATTCAACGCCTATTGGGCGTGACTCCCGGCATGGGTGAAGCCTTGGGTGTCGATGAAGAATGGGCCTATCGCATCATCAAGCAGGTCGGCAATTACGGTGAAAGCTATCAGCGGAATATTACCGACGTTTTGGGCCTGGAACGCGGCGTCAATGCGCTGTGGACCGATGGCGGCCTGATGTACGCCTTCCCCGCCCGTTGATTTAACGGGTAGACCGAACCGGGAGTATCGCCGCCGCATTGGCGCGATACTCCTGTATCGGGTAACCGGTGGCACTGTCGGGGGACGAGCCCATGGACGCAAAACCGGCACCGCGCGGCGGTCTAACCGCACCGCGCTCTGTGCGCGATCTCCTCAACAATGAGGGGGTGCGCGGCATCCTCTATCAAATCCTCGTTTTCGGATTGGTTGCCCTGGGGGCGTGGTACCTGGTGGGCAATACCCTGGAAAACCTGGAACGGCAACAGATTGCCACCGGATATGGCTATCTGGAGCTGGAAGCCTCATTCGGCATCAGCGAAACCCCCATCGCCTATGACCCATCGGATACCTACAGCCGGGCCCTGCTGGTCGGCGTGGTGAACACGGTCAAGGTCTCCGTCCTCGGCATTATTTTGGCGACGATCCTCGGCATCCTGTTTGGGATCGGCCGATTGTCGACCAACTGGCTGGTACGGGTGTTGTCGACAATCTATGTGGATGCGTTCCGCAACATCCCCGTGCTGATCCAGTTGATCTTCTGGTATTCCGTCATCAACAATGTGTTCCCCGGTCCGCGCAACGCCATGAATCCCATTGGCGATGTGTTCTTGACCAATCGGGGGATTTTCGTACCCATGTTGGCGGGCCACCCCGCCTATGCTTACGCGGCGGTGGCGGCGCTGATCGGCCTGGGCGGCGCGTTTTACCTGCGACGCTGGGCGGTCAAACGGCAAGAGGCCACGGGCCAGCCGTTCCCGGTTCTCTCTGCCAGTATCGCCATGATCATCGTTTGCGCCGTATTGGGATGGGCTGTCGGCGGCGCGCCGACCGAGATTTCCGTTCCCGCGCTCAAGGGCTTCAATTTCGATGGCGGCTGGCGGATGACGCCGGAATTCGCGGCCGTGTTGATCGGCCTTACGGTCTATACCTCCACCTTCATCGCGGAGGTGGTGCGTAGCGGTATCCAGGCGGTTCCCAAGGGCCAGTGGGAAGCCGCCGATTCCCTGGGCCTGCGCCGCAGCTACGTCATGCGGTTGGTGATCTTGCCCCAATCCATGCGGGTCGCCATTCCGCCGCTGACCAACCAATACCTGAACCTCACCAAAAACAGCTCCCTCGCCGTGGCGGTGGGCTATCCCGATCTGGTTTCCATTTCCAACACCACGTTGAATCAAACCGGGCAGGCCATCGAGGCGATCTCCATCTTCATGTCCATCTATCTGGGGCTCAGCATCCTCACCTCGGTGTTCATGAACTGGTTCAACAAGAAAATGGCCTTGGTGGAGCGGTAGACATGGCACCGGAAAGCACGACTGAAAAAGCGCCCCCGCTGCCGCAAGGCACCTTGGTTCAGCGCGGCCTGATCTGGTCTCGCAAGAACCTGTTCAGCAGCCCGTTCAACACGGTACTGACCCTTTTCTGTCTATGGCTGATCTATGAAACCGTGCCCGCGATTATCTCCTGGGCGTTGTTGGATGCGGTTTGGGTCGGCGACCCGCAAGCCTGCCGAGAGGGATCGGGCGCCTGCTGGGCATTGGTGCATGACAAACTGCGCCTGATCTTGTTCGGCACCTATCCGTTTGATGAACAATGGCGGCCGCTGCTGGCCATTGTGGTGCTGTTGGGCACGGTCGGGGTCAGCCTGCACAAGGCCTTTTGGAAAGCGTGGCTGCCGCTGATGTGGGGCGTCAACACGGCGATCATCGGCATCCTCATGTGGGGTGGCCTGTTCGGCCTGACCTATGTTGAAAACAGCCTGTGGGGCGGCTTGCCGCTGACCCTGATGCTGGCGGTGATCGGCACCGTGGCGGCCTTCCCGCTGGGTTTGGTGCTGGCCCTGGGGCGGCAATCAGACCTGCCCATCATCAAGGTGATGAGCGTCGCCTATATCGAGCTGATCCGGGGGGTGCCTCTGATCACCGTTTTGTTCATGGCCTCGGTGATGTTCCCGCTATTCCTGCCCGAAGGGGTCACGGTCGATAAGCTGTTGCGTGCCCAGGTGGGGATCATCCTGTTTACCGCCGCCTACCTCGCCGAGGTGTTTCGGGGGGGGCTGCAGGCGATCCCGCGCGGGCAGTTCGAAGCGGCGGATTCTTTGGCCCTCACCTATTGGCAGTCCATGCGCATGATCATCCTGCCCCAGGCCCTGCGGCTGGTGATTCCACCCACGGTGAACAGCTTTATTTCCATGTTCAAGGATACCTCGCTGGTGATCATCATCGGGCTGTTCGACCTTCTGGGCACGGTGAAGCTGGCATTGAAGGACCCGCCCTGGAGCCCGTTCTACATGGAAGGCTATATCTTCGCCGCCGCTGTGTTCTTCGTGTTTTGCTATTCTATGGCCCGCTACAGCGCTTACCTGGAAAAGGATTTGCGCAAGGGTGAAAGGAAATAACCGGTCATGTTGGAACCCCATACCCACCACATGGACACCGCCAGCCCCAGCAACGAGGTGGTGATCGATATCCGCAAGGCCAACAAATGGTATGGCAGCTTCCACGTGCTGCGCGATATCGACATGCAGGTGCGCAACGGAGAGCGGATCGTGATCTGCGGCCCGTCAGGGTCTGGCAAATCCACCTTGATCCGCTGCATCAACCGATTGGAGGCCTATCAGCAGGGGGAGATCCATGTGAATGGCATCCTGCTGGGCGACGATATCAAGAATATCGAGGCCGTGCGCCGCGAGGTCTGCATGGTGTTCCAACATTTCAACCTGTTCCCACACAAAACCGTGCTGCAAAACCTGACCCTGGCGCCCATCTGGGTGCGCCGCATGCCCAAGAAAGACGCCGAAGAAATTGCCATGCATTATCTGGGGCGGGTGAAAATCGCCGACCAGGCCGATAAATATCCCGGCCAGCTTTCCGGCGGTCAGCAGCAGCGGGTGGCCATCGCCCGCAGCCTGTGCATGGAACCCAAGATCATGTTGTTCGACGAACCCACCTCGGCCCTGGACCCGGAAATGATCAAGGAAGTGCTGGACGTGATGGTGGAATTGGCCCGCGAGGGCATGACCATGCTTTGCGTGACCCACGAGATGGGCTTCGCGCGGGAGGTGGCCGACCGGGTGGTGTTTATGGACCGGGGGGAAATTGTGGAGACCGGCGAGCCGGAACCGTTTTTCAGCAACCCGCAGAACGACCGTACCAAGCTGTTTCTCAGCCAGATCCTGTCGCACCATTAAGTCTGACAGCATGCGGACCGATCATCGGTTTCCACCCTGGAACCGGGTAATCCGTCGCCGAACAAGCGATTTAACAATAACGCAAAGTTTATCCGCCCGTGCCCTGATCGCCCTCTAGACATGGGCCCAAAGTTTCGATATAAGCCCGGTTTCGCGTCACCGCGATGCCCAGGTAGCTCAGTTGGTAGAGCAGCGGATTGAAAATCCGCGTGTCGGCAGTTCGATTCTGTCCCTGGGCACCATTTCCCAATAATTTCAATGACTTTGCGGTCAATTTGTGTTTCCCGAAACTCGGTGGCGGCCCCTTCGCTCCCACAAGGGCGAAACTTGCGTAAACGCCGAGGGGTCATCGGATCATGGCTCGCTGGCCGGCGCGTCCAAAATTTTCCAAGAAGCTGTCCATGGTGGATGCCTGACAAGGGATCGAAATCTGGCGGAAGGGTTATAACGGAAACAATCCGTATCCGGCGCAAGGGTAGTTGACGCCCAGCCCTTCTGGCTTTCCTGATCATCGTTTCAACCCGCGCCCCCCTGATTAACCAGCGACAGCGCCCCGCGATCCGCCACAACCAGTCGGAACGCCTCCATCAGATCGAGGACCAGACAGCCCCGCCCCATTCGACCCCAGGTGATGGTGTGATGCTGTGATGCTGTAATGGTGGGGCAAGATCTTATTTTCCAACCGGCCCATATGTATTCAGCGAAAAGGGGCCGGGTATGGTCGTCGCGATCAATATCCGTCCACGGCATTCCGGCCATCTGGGCACGACCCCGGCCTGTGAGAAAAGCAGCGGAACTTTTACGCCAACCGGATACCCCCAGGAGCCGGCAACCAGCCGGTTTAGGTCCGGAAGGCCGGAATAACCTATGCGGTCCGATTCGCTTATATTTCCCTTATAAATTGTTATTAAACTCCTTATTTTTTGAGGTCTGATAATCGTTGTGCGAGTTTTTTTCTAAGTGAAATCAATCCGTTCGAGCAGATTTCGATTTGTTATAAACAATTTTTTTTGACATTGGTGACGGTATTTATATAGGAGTCGATGGTCATTAAAAGTATTCCTGCTTTAGCAGAATATTTGGCGCTGCATATTTTAAGGCTGTTAAAATACTACAGAGTCGATACACGGGTTTTACCAACCTTTGTAATTGAATTTACGTTTCTTCGAGGGGGCAAGAATGAAACGGAATACAGTAATACCTGCTTATTTCCTTAAATCTTTTTTCAGTAAGTCGCGTTCCGCTCAGCATCCATTCTTGTCGATATTCACAAATATACACGTTATGGATGTGCGCCCAAGGTTTTCCATACTTAGCGTTATTGTTGCAGCATTTTGGTTGACCGCCGCATCCCCCGCGCGGGCCGCCGTTGATGATCCCATTGCCGATGCGGGCCCGGATATCACCGTCGCCGTGGGCGAGACAGCGGTACTGGATGGTCGAGGTTCCTTGGACAGCCGAGAGGATACCAGTGACCTGCTCTGGACCTGGGTTTCCAAACCGGCAGGCAGCGCGGCGGCACTCCATAACACGGGTGCAATCAAACCCCGTTTCGTGCCTGACCTGCCCGGTACCTATGTGCTGGAACTGACCTTGACCGCTGGCAACCGGACCAGCGCGCCCGACCAAGTGATCGTTTCCACCGTCAACAGTGCCCCCATCGCCAAGGCGGGCGCCGATCTGAAGGCGGATCTCAATGTTCCCGTGACCCTGGATGGCAGCGGATCCACGGATTCCGACGGGGATTCCCTGACTCATCAATGGACGCTGGTCTCCGCTCCCATGGGCAGCAGCGCCGCCTTGACCGATCCAACTGCCGTACTTCCAGGCCTGACCCCGGATGTGGACGGCGATTATGTGATCGAGCTCGCCGTGTTCGACGGCACAGCCTGGAGTGATGTGGACAGCGTGGTGGTCAGCACCCTCAATGCCCCGCCGGTGGCAGAGGCAGGTGAGGACGTTACGACCAGCGTGGGTCAAGCGGTGCAATTAGACGCCACCCTGTCCGCCGACCCGGACGGTGATGAGCTGGATTATTCCTGGGCCCTGATCGCGGCGCCGATCATGACCGCGCAGGACCTGAACAGTCAGGAAGATCTGACCCCGGTGGAGAGGTCCGATAAACGCGGTTGGTATGTGCTGCAGGCTCAGGTCTCCGACGGCCAAGGCAATGGGGCGCGGGATCAGGGGGATATTCGCTCCACCTTCATCCCCGATGTGGCCGGGGCCTTCCTACTACAACTCACCGTGGATGACGGCAATGGTCATTTGTCCACCGATACGGTGATCGTTTCCGTAGGCAACGTGGCGCCAGTGGCCGAAGCCGGACCCGCGCAAACGGTGGTACCGGGCGATTTGGTGCAGTTGGATGGCGCCGACAGCACCGATTACAACGGCAATCGCCTGTCTTACCGGTGGGCCTTGACGTCAACGCCGGCGGGAAGCGTCGCGACGCTCAACGATCCGTCTGCCATACGCCCGCAATTCGCCGCGGATTTGCCGGGAACTTATGTGGCGCAACTGACGGTGATCGATGAACAAGGTCAACGCCATATCGATACGGTAACCGTTTCCACCGACAATAGCCAATCGTTCGCGGAGGCAGGGCCGGAACAGGCGGTGGCCGAGGGGGCGCCGGTGCAGTTGGACGGGACGGGGTCCGTCGATGCGGATGGCGATACCCTCACCTATCAATGGTCCATCTTGGAACAACCCAACGCCAGCCATAACCTGCTGGTTAACGAGACCACGGCGACACCCACCTTTACCATCGATCATTTCGGCACCTATGTATTCCAACTGGCTGTTGATGATGGCGTAAATGATCTGGCGCTCGATACGGTGGTGGTCACGACGGTAGACGCCCGCCCTATCGCCGAGGCCGGACAGGAACGCGCGGCGGTGCGCGGCGAGACGGTGACCCTGGATGGCAGCGCCTCGGTCGATCCCGACGGCGGCGCGATCGCCTATCGCTGGGATCTGATCGGCGCGCCGGAAGGCACCACGGCAACCCTGACCGATGCGGAGACGGCCAACCCGACCCTTATCCCGGATCTTGTGGGCACCTATGTGGTGCAGCTCATCGTCAATGACGGGGATTACGACAGCCCGCCGGCTACCGTGGTCATCACGGTGGAAAACCAAATGCCGCTGGCCGATGCGGGGCCGGATGCGGCGGTCTATGTGGGCGACACGGCGTTCCTGGATGGGTCCGGCTCCAGCGATCCCGATGGCGATGCGCTGACCTATGCCTGGGTTTTGTCCGCGACCCCGACGGGCAGCAGCGCCACCCCCTCGGGCCTGGATACCGCCACCCCCAGCATCATCCCCGATATCCGGGGGGATTACGTCTTCGATTTGACCGTCACCGACAGCCTCGGGGCGAGCGCCACGGACAGCGTAACCGTTTCCACCCTGAACCGCGCGCCCGTCGCCGAGGCGGGTGCCGATCAGACCGTCTCCGCCGGGGCAACGGTCACCCTGGATGCCACCGCGTCCCTGGACCCGGATCAGGATACGCTCACCTACGCCTGGACGTTCACCGAGAAACCGCAAGGCAGCAGCGCGGGCTTTACCGCCCCCACCACCGCCGTCACCCAATTCACCGCCGACCTGCCCGGGGTCTATGTGGCCCAAGTCACCGTTCACGACGGGGATGCCAGCGCGTCTGACACGGTCGCCATCACCGCCGTGCAAATCGGCAACCAGCCACCGGTATTCGACCCTGTGGGCGATGTCTCCATCAATCTAGGCCAGACTCTGAAGCTGGTCCTGAGCGCCACTGATCCGGAAGGCGAGACCACACCGACCTTTTCCGCAACGCCTCTGCCGCTGCCCGCCAATGCCACGTTGGACTCGCAATCCGGCACCTTCGTCTTCCAGCCCGATGCCAGCCAGGTGGGCACGATAACCCTCACCTTCCTGGCGACCGATAGCGTGGTGGAAAGCGCGCAGACGGTGAATATCACCGTCAATGGCGCCGATCCCGATGGGGTGACCGCGCTCACCGGCGTGGTGCTGGATGCCAACGCGGCCGCCGAGGGGATGTACCTTCCGGTGCCCAATGTCACCCTCTCCATCGATGGGCAATCGGGAGGTGTGCTCAGCGGCGAGGACGGCACCTTCCTGCTCTCCGATCTGCCGTCGGGCAGCCAGACCCTGATTCTGGATGCCACCACGGTGGACCCGGACTCCGAATTTGAATCCTATATCTCGGTTCGGCACCCCATCGCCCTGATCGCCGATGTTACCAACGAATTGGCGAACCCCCTGTATGTGGCCCAGGTGGCCACCAATGCGGTGGCGGTGGTGGACCCATCCGTCAACACGGTGATCACCGATTCCGTGACCGGCTATCGGCTGACCATTTTGGCGGGCTCGGCCAAGAACCCGGATGGCTCGCTTTATGACGGCGAGGTGACGCTGACCGCCGTGCCGGCGGGAACCTCGGGCTTGATTCTGCCGCCCCATGTGGACCCGTGCAAACTGGTCAGAGTGGGGCCGGAGGATGTGTATTTCGATCCCCCGGCAATCTTGCGCACCCCCGACAATGAAGGCGGCAGCACCAACCGCCTGAGTGCCGGGCGTCTCGCGGCCTGGGCCATGGACCCGGACACCGGCGAGTTCCGCTATGCCCAGAACATCAGCGCCCGCAACCGCACGGCGGCGGTGGTCACGGAATCCTCCATCTACACCATCACGCCGTTCCGGCCACGGCTGTCGCCGGTGCCCGGCTCGGTCGCCGGTCATAAGCGGGTCGATTTGTTCGGCGATGGCAGCCTGCGCCAGGGTCTGACCCTGCCCGGTTACAGTTCCGATGGGGGCATGCGCGATATCACCCTGCTGTTCAACGGCGCGGCGGCGGACCCCCGCCCGGTAATCGCCAGCGAGGCCGACTTCACCCTGGCCGATGGCCGGGTCAGCGGCATCGAGCATTATGTGGAAATCGGCGGCATCCGCATGGGGGCGAGCCAGTTCGTGGATGGCACCGGCATGACCCATCACGGCGAACCCTCCGTCCGGCTTGCCCTGCCCATCGATGCCAGCGCCCTGCCCACCGGGTTCATCCCCTTCAAGCATGTGATGCGGGCCACCTACCAATGTTCCACGGTAGGGGCCGAGCGCAAGGGCGTGATCGCCATCAACAACCAGGAAGACAGCGCCATCGGTGGCGGCTGGACCGTGCAAGGCCTGGAGAAGCTGGTGGTCAGCGGGGCCTCGCTCTCCCGCGTCGCCGGCGATGGCAGCATGACCCAGCATCCGCATGACCCGGCGGAGACCTTTTCGGCGACGATTGCCAACATTCCCGTCGGCGACCCGATCGATATTACGACGGCGGATTTTAACGGTGATTCCAACCTGGATATGGCCATCGCGGATAACAGCACCGGCGCGGTGTTGGTATTTGCGGGCGATGGCCTGGGGGGTTTCGCCCAAACCCAATCGGTGGTCATCTCCACCGCCCAATCCGCCGGTAGCAACCCCAATCTGAACCAGCTTGAGGCCGCCGATTTCAACGAGGATGGCCATGCGGATATCGTCGCCGTCGAGCAATTGTCGGGCGAAGCCACGATCCTGCTCAATGACGGCACCGGCCAACTGGTGGCCCAAACCCCCATCAAGGACCTGGGCAATGACCTGGGGTTGACCCTGGTGGATGGCCTGGTGGTGGCCGACTTCAATCTGGACGGCCATGCGGACCTCGGCCTGACGGAATATTATTGCTTCTCCTTGTTTGGCCAGTGCACCCGGGGCAGTGAAGCCCACTTCCTGTATGGCGACGGCACCGGCGCCTTCCCATCGAGCCGGACAGTCACCGCCGGGGAGCGCAACGCCCAGGCCGTCACCGGGGACTTCAACGGCGATGATGTGCCTGACCTGGCCTATATCGCCGATTCCACACGGCAGATCATCTTCCAGATCACCAACCCGTCCACCGGAACCGTTTCGGCCCGCACGGTTGACCTTGACAACCTCCCCGCCCTGCTCGGCATCCAGCCCTTGGCGGCGGGAGACGTCAACGGCGATGGCATCGATGATCTTCTGGTCACCAGCGCCCTGGATCAGGTCACCATCATTCGCGGCGATGTGCTGCAGCCCTCCCTGTTCGATACGCTGGAAACCGCCCATCCCCTGGGGGGGATCGCCCTGGCCGACCTGGATGCCGATGGCGATCTGGACCTGATCAGCGCCGACCGGCAGGGACGGATGTTCACCACCGTCAATCTGGGCGGCGGCCAGTTCGCCAGTGCCTCGGCCCTGTTCTCCGGCGCGCCGTCTCCGTTCCCGCCGGGCAACGTCCTGGGATCTCTGGCGCTCGCCGACATCAACAATGACGGCGCCCTGGATATCCTCCAGGCCGATGTGGATGCGCATGTGGTGCAGCCGATCCTGGGGGGCGGCAGCTCCAACAGTTTTGTTTCGCCCTTGGGGGATTTCGCGGATATGGCCCGGGATGGCGCGGGCGGCTACACCCGCAGCCTGCCCACGGGCGAGGTCTATGCCTATAACGCCGACGGGCTGATGACCGGCTTTACCGACCGCAACGGCAACCTCACCAGCTATGCCTACGACGCGGAAGGCCGCCTGACCGGGATCACCGATTCCAACGGCCAGACCACGACCTTCGGCTATGACGGCCAGGGCCTGCTGTCCTTCATCGCCTATCCGGATGGCCGCACCTCTGCCTTTATCCATGATGGCGACGGCAACCTGACCCGCGTGGTGCATGCGGAACCGGCCACCGCCGAATCCTATGCCTATAACGGGCAAGGCGCGATGACCGGCTATACCGATCCCGCCGGCTATGCCACGGCCTACAGCTATGGCCCCACGGGCGGGATCAGCGGCATCGACCGGCCGGACGGGTCTTCCATCGCCCTCGATATCGCCGGCGATCTGGGCCTGGGCGCTCTTTCGTCCGGCGCGGGCACCGAGGCCAATCCCCTGCCCTGGGCCACCGGCGAACCGGCCACCAGCCTGGTCACCGACCCCAACGGCAATGACGTGATCCTGGAACTGGACGCCTACGGCAATATCCTCGCCGCCACCGACCAGAACGGCCATACCCGCCGCTTCACCCGGGATTCCCATGGCCGCCCGATCCGCGTGGTCACCGACCATACGGGCGAACTGCCCAACGGGTCTCAGCCCGGCAGCGTCACCACCGAGATCGATTGGAACGAGGCCAACGGCGTGGATGCGCGCCGCGATGCGGTGGGCACCCCGCTGGCCCGGCAAACCGCCTTTACCTACGAGCCCCAGTTCAACATGGCGCTCACCGCCACCGACGCGGCGGGTGATGTCACAAGCTGGACCTATGATGCGGAAGGCAACCCCCTTACCGTCACCAATGGTAACGGCGAAACCCGCACCAACAGCTTCGATGGCGCGGGCCGCCTGCTCACCGTCACCGATGCCAACGGCAATGTCACCGCCTTCTCCTATGATGCGCTGGGCAATCTCGCCACCGTCACCGATGCCATCGGCATCGTCACCCGCTATACCCGGGATGGCGCCGGGCGGGTGACGCGCACGGTGATCGCCGAGGGCACGGCCGATGAGCGGTCCGCCGACTACGCCTATGACGATCTCGGCCGCCTGATCGCGGTAACCGATGCCAATGGCGATACGGTCGCCTACGAATACGATCCGCGTGGTCTTGTCACCGCCGTGACCGACGCGGACGGGGTGACCACCACGGCCACCTACGACGCCCTGGGCCGCATCGAAACCCTCACCGACCCGGCCACCGGCACCACCACCCTCACCCGGGATCTGAACGGCAATGTGATCCTGCTGACCGACGAACTGGGCCGCGAAACCCGCACGGTTTACGACCCCGCCAACCGGCCCTTGCAGACCATCGATCCCCTGGGCCAGGTGCAGACCTTCGATTACGATTATCTGGGCAATCTGACCCTGCTGCGCGATGCCAACGGCAATGCCACCAGCTTTGCCTACGATATCCTGAACCGGCAGATCCGCCGCACCAATCCGTTGGGCGAGGCCTATGCCAGCCTGTATGACGGGATGGACCGGGTCACCCAGGTCACCGACCCCCTGGGCCAGATCACCAGCTTCGCCTACGACGGCGCCGGGCGGCTCACCGGCTATACCACGCCCGATGGCACCACCCAGTTCACCTATGATCCCCATGGCAATCTGACGGCGGCGCAGGACTCGGACTCCGCCTTCGCCTGGACCTATGACGCCCGCAATCTGCCGCTGACCGCCGAGGTTCTGCCCGGCGGCGTGCAACTGCCGAGCCTGCTGACCGACACCTATAACACCGCGGCGGAGCGGTCTGGCCTAACCGCCGATTGGGGCCAATCCTGGGTCTTTGGGCAGGATAATCTGGGCCGTCCGGTGTCTCTCACGCCGCCGGATGGCGCCGCCATCGGGCTTGCCTATCTGCCCACCGATCAGCTTTCCGGCATCACCTTCCCCTCCGGCGCCGGGTCCAGCGCGGCCTATCTGCCGACCAGCAGCCAACTGGCCTCGATCACCCATTCCCTGCCCCTGGAGGGCGATTACACCCGGTCATACGGCTATGATGCGGTGGGGAATGTCAACCAGATCACCGACCCGGCAGGCGTGGTGCGCGACCATGGGCTGGACGATCTCGATCGCCTGACCGAGGTCAAACAGGGCACCACCACCGAAGAACGCTACCTGGAAGTCATCGAGCGCAAGACCGCGACCCTGTTCGAGGCCGGCACCCGCTTGGGCGCGGTGCTCGCCAAGACCGACTCGGAAATCGAGACGGCCGCAGCCGGCTACGGGTTGCAGCTCGGAATCGCTTTCCAGCTGGTCGACGATGCCCTCGACTACCGGGCCGACGGTGAGCA
>JBMYUJ010000038.1:0-29026 GCA_049605255.1 Magnetospiraceae bacterium | reverse complement strand
TCAGCGAAACCTCGAACCTGAATAACCGACTCACCTATCAGATCGACCAGTTCCCACCCTGGCTTTGCGCCGAACGGCGCGGTGCAGGCCATGTGGTGACCCGCCCCTTCGTCGGCGATGACAAAGATCGGGCAAAATTCGCGCAAAGCCTGAAAGTGGCTTACGATCCGCCGTGCAATCGAGAATTTCCGTAAAGTGAGCCCACAGCAAAAAAAGCCCCGGTTCGATCACCGGGGCTTTTTTCTTTCTTAGACGATGAGGCGTTTTTATACGGTCACGTTGGCGCCAGGCCGCATCACGGTGCGTTTTACCTGCAGCTTATTCAGCGCGTTCACATAGGCCATCACCGAGGCAACCATGGTATCCGTATCGGCGGCATAGCCGCTGACCACCCGGTCATCTTCCTCCAGACGCACGGTCACTTCGGCCTGCGCGTCGGTGCCGCCGGTCACCGCATGAACCTGATACAGCTTCAGGCGGGCTTCGGAGGGCACCAGGCCCTTCACCGCCTTGAAGGCCGCATCCACCGGGCCATCGCCTTCGGTCTCGATGGTTTTCACCTCGCCCTCCACATCCAGGCTCAGCCGCGCCATCTGCGGGCTATGCACGGTGCCGCAATTGATCTCCAAAGAAACAATTTTGATGCGGTCATTGGCGGCGGCGATTTGCGCATCGACCAGGGCCACGATATCCTCGTCGAACACGTCTTTCTTCTTATCCGCCAAGGCCTTGAAGCGCACGAAGGCATCCTCGATGGCGTTGTCGCCCAACTGATAGCCCAGGGAGTTCAATTTATCCTTGAACGCCGCCCGGCCGGAATGCTTGCCCAGCACCAGGGTGGATTTGCTCAGGCCCACGGATTCCGGGGTCATGATCTCGTAGGTTTGCGCGTTCTTTAACATGCCGTCTTGGTGGATGCCCGATTCGTGGGCGAAGGCATTGGCGCCGACGATGGCCTTGTTGGGCTGCACGCCGACACCGGTGATGGAGGACAGCTTGCGGGACGCACCGGTAATCCGTTCGGTCTTGATCCCCGTGGTGAAGGGGATGTGATCATGCCGGGTGCGCAGGGCCATGACGATTTCTTCCAGCGCGGCATTGCCCGCCCGCTCGCCGATCCCGTTGACCGTGCACTCCACTTGCCGGGCGCCAGCCTGTACCGCCGCCAGGGAGTTGGCCACCGCCAAGCCCAGATCGTTATGGCAATGCACCGACAAGATCGCCTTGTCTATATTGGGCACCCGGTTCATCAGCATGGTGATCAGCGCCGCATATTCATCGGGCACCGAATAGCCCACCGTATCGGGAATGTTGATGGTTCCGGCGCCGGCCTTGATGGCCGCTTCCACGCATCGGCACAGGAAATCATGCTCGGTGCGCGAGCCATCTTCCGCCGACCATTCCACATCGTCCGTATAGTTGCGGGCATGGGTGACGCTTTCGATCACCTTCTCAAAAACCCGCTCGGGCTCCATCTGCAGCTTGTATTTCATATGCAGGGGGCTGGTGGAAATGAAAGTGTGAATCCGCTTGCGCTCCGCCGGTTTGATGGCTTCGCCGCAGCGATCGATATCGCCCTTGGAGGCGCGGGCCAGCCCGGCGATGGTGCTGCCTTTCACGTCGCGGGCAATGGCTTGCACCGCCTCGAAATCGCCGTCAGACGCGATGGGGAACCCGGCTTCGATCACATCGACGCCCATGGCCGCCAGCTCGTGGGCCATGCGCATCTTTTCCGCCAGATTCATGGAACAGCCCGGAGACTGTTCGCCGTCGCGCAAGGTGGTATCGAAAATGACCACCCGGTTGGGGTCTTGCATCATGGGATTATTCATCGGAATGTTTCCTTAACCTTAAACTTGGGTGCGTATGAACAAGAGACTGTTGCATCCCCTGAGCGCGCCCGGACGCGGTCTCGCGTCCTAAAGTGCCGCCGCTCAGGGGCACCTAAGTCGAAGGAGATCTCCGGCCAGATCGGTTACACGCGCAAAAACACCCCGCTCCCGCTGGGAGCAGATGGCGTATTTTGCCGATTTGCGCGTCGTCATCATCTGTCTAATGTACCGATCATTTCATAAGGCTGCATTTACAATCGGTATAGAGACGGCGCCTGTCAACGGAGAATCACGGAAAAAACCCCGCCCCACCCCGTTTTTGTGACCCCATTGCCACAGGGCGGCCCCAATCAGCGACCAGAATGGGGAGATGAAATTCTACAGTACCGCCCTTATTTTGCTGCTGTTGGGCACCGTGCCCGCCCATGCGGACACCGCTCAGGCGCTTAGCGATGCGGCGCTGGAACGCACCAACCACCGGGTGATTTACGATGGGGCCTACCAATCCATCCCCTACCCTGGTGGCGATGTGGCGGCGGACCGGGGGGTGTGCACCGATGTGGTGGTCCGGTCCTACCGCAGCCTGGGTATCGATCTGCAAAAAGCGGTGCATGAAGATATGCGTGGCCATTTTTCCGCCTATCCGAAAAACTGGGGTCTGACACGGCCCGACCGCAATATCGATCACCGCCGGGTGCTGAACCTGAAAACCTTCCTGAAGCGCCGAGGCGCCGCTCTGCCCGTTAGCGAAAATCCGGCGGATTTCAAACCCGGCGACCTGGTGACCTGGCGACTATCGAACGGCCTGCCCCATATGGGCGTCGTGGTCGACAAACGCAGCGCCGACGGCAAACGCCCGATGATCGTGCATAATATTGGCGCCGGGCCGCGGCTGGAGGATTTCCTGTTTGGCGCCACCCTCACCGGCCATTACCGCTGGCTGCCGGAGTGATATGGAAAGACGGGCCATTGCCCCTCACCCCCGTGGGCGGGCACTTTCCAATGCCTTGAGGATGCCGCGCGCTTCCTGGCAGGCGCGACCGCCGTAGCGGCGTTCCAGAGTCTCCCGGGTTTTCGGGTTGCCAAGCGCGGTGCGCAATTCGAAAAATAGCGCATCCATGAGACGAAAAAATCCGGCTTCGTCCATGGTCCAGGATTCCGCCAGGGGACCTTCCTTGGTAACCACGGATTCCTCTGACAGATTGGCATTGACCACATTGCAAAACCAGCTAGCGCGACGATGCGGATCGGTAAAATGCGGCATGATGGCCATCAGCGCATCCATCACCACCATGCGCGCATCAGGATCGGCATAAAAATTATCCCAACTGAAATAATCGCCATGCAGGTCGCGTACCCGGCTGAGGGTATCGCGGCTGCGTTCGCGCAGGATCTGATGGGTTTCCTCGCCCAGCATCATGGTCATGGCATGCAAGAACCCAGGTAACAACCGGCGCGACAAGCCGCCTTCCGCCAGGGTGCCGTTATTGGGGTCCGGCAGCAGATGGGCAAAATTCTTCACCAGATGGCGGACGAAGGGGTCGGTCCGATAGGCAGACCAATAGGCCCGGTCCCGCGCCCGCAGCACGGTTTGAATGGAGCGGCGGAACACTTCCGTCAGGGGATCGCGGTTGGCCTTCCATTCCGCCGCGAGCGCATGGATATCGGCCATCTGCAAGGTGCCGCCTTTCTCCCGCGCCACGTTGGTCAGGTGGTCGACGACCCCTTCGACGATGGCATCCGTCAGGATCGCGCTTTGGGTTTCGATGATATCGTTAGGTGGGGTGTCTGCCACGGCAATAAAGTTCCGATTTGATCCATGGAGCGGATCATATCATGCGTTGTCTGGGATCGCCATGGCCCCTAAAAAGGGAACCCCAAAGACGGCGCCACAGGGCACAAAACAGGTTGCCAAGCCGGAATCAGATTCCCATCTGAGGGGACACGGGAGAGAGAACCATTCGCGCGGAAGACGCATCGAGGACGAGATGATCAAGGGACTGCACCATAATGCCTACCGTTGCCGGGATTCGGAGGAGACCCGGGCCTTTTACGAGGATTTTTTAGGACTGCCTTTGGCGGGCGCGCTGACCATCGGGGAAACCAAAACCGGGCGCGCGGCCCATGTGCTGCACACGTTTTTCGAGATGGACGATGGGTCATACCTCGCTTTTTTCGAAGAACCGGAACACCCCTTCGAGTTCAAGAAACAGCGGGATTTCGACCTGCATATCGCCCTGGAGGTGTCCTACGCCGATATGATGGCCATGTTCGATAAGGGCAAGGCGGCGGGCATGGAAGTGCGCGGTGTGTCTGACCATCGGTTTATCGAATCCATCTATTTCCGCGATCCCAACGGCTATGTGATCGAACTGACCGCCAAGCGCGATGGCCATGATGCGGTGATGGCCGAGGAAAAAAGCAATGCCCGGCAGATCCTGGATACCTGGCAGGAGACAAAACCGGCCTGAACCGCCGCGTCGAGAGAGCCGTCGCCGCCTTTTCACCCCCGCGGCGCGGAACTCTTGGGTTGCACCAACCGCTTGGGATCGTTAATGACTCACAGGGGCCTGTTATTTTGGGTGGGCCCTGAAAAGCTGACATCTTAAAGCGAGAGGATATGCACGGCGTTTCGACGGAAACACATCCCCGCCCGACCCAAGCCTGGCTGACGCGCGAAAGCGGCATCACCCTGGCACGCCTATTACCCCGCCTGGAAGAGCGCTTCCCGGAGATCGCGCAAACACCGCAATGGGCCGTGTTTTGCGAGCGCCTGGAAAAGAATTTCGGCAATCTGTTCTCGGCCCTGCATGCCTTGTACGGTGAGCGGTACGACTTTTTCTACCATCTGGAAACCATCCTGGTCACCCTGACCCGCATGTGGATGCAGCGGCCAGATGAGCTCAAAGGGCTGGATGCCTCCCGCGCCGCCGACCCGCAATGGTTCCAATCCCAGCGCATGCTCGGCGCCACTGGCTATGTGGACCTGTTCTCTGGCTCGTTGCAGGGCCTGCGGGAAAAACTGCCCTATCTTTCAGAAATGGGCATCACCTATCTGCACCTGATGCCGCTATTCCGCTCGCCCATCGGCGATAACGATGGCGGCTACGCGATCTCCAGCTATCGGGAAGTGGACCCGGCGCTGGGCAGCATGGAGGAACTGGCGGATATCGCCGGAGAGCTGCGCCAATACGGCATCAGCCTGGTATTGGATTTCGTGTTCAACCACACCTCGGACGAACATGATTGGGCGCGCGAGGCAAACGCGGACAATGCCGAATACCAAGACTATTACCGCATGTATCCCAACCGGACCATGCCGGACCAGTTTGAGCGCACCATTACGGCTGTCTTCCCCGATGAGCACCCGGGCTGCTTCACCTATCGCAACAAGATCCGCAAATGGGTCTGGACCACCTTCCACAACTATCAATGGGATTTGAACTACGGCAATCCCGCCGTGTTCAACGCCATGGTGGAAGAAATGTTGTTCCTGGCCAATGTGGGGGTCGAGGTCCTGCGCCTGGATGCGGTAGCCTTTATCTGGAAACGGATCGGCACCAACTGCGAAAATCTGCCCGAGGCCCATACGGTGATTCAGGCGTTCAACGCGGTGGTACAGACGGCGGCACCCGCCATGCTGTTCAAATCGGAAGCCATCGTGCATCCGGACGATGTGATCAAATATATCGGCCATAACGAATGCCAGCTTTCCTACAACCCCATGCTGATGGCCCTGTTGTGGAATACCCTGGCGACCCGGGATGTGACCCTAATGCGGCATGCGCTGGCCAAGCGGTTCTCGCTGCCCGGTGATTGTGCCTGGGTCAATTATATCCGCTGCCACGATGATATCGGCTGGGTATTCTCCAACGACGACGCGGTGGAGCTGAATATGAACCCCAGCGAGCACCGCCGGTTTCTGGGGGAATTCTATACGGGCCGGTTCAAAGGCAGCTTCGCCAAAGGCGAACCCTTCCAGGAAAATCCGCAAACCGGCGATATGCGCGTTTCCGGCACTGCCGCTTCTCTGTGTGGCCTGGAAAAGGCTCTGGAAGAGGATGACGACAAGGAAGTGGACCTGGCAATTCGCCGCATCTTGCTGATGCATGGGGTGATCATGACCATCGGCGGCATCCCGCTGATCTATCTGGGCGACGAGCTGGGCATGCTGAATTACTACGATGACAGCGACCCGGAACGCCTGGGCGACAGCCGCTGGATCCACCGGATCAATTTCGATTGGGAAGCGGCGGATGACCGCCACAACCGGGAAACCTATCGGGGTAAAATCTTCTCAGGCCTGCGGCGCCTTTGCCAAATCCGCCAGCAAAATTTGGCCTTCACCCGGGCGGATACCGAAATCGTCGATACGGGCAACAAGCATGTATTCGGCTATTTCCGCCAGCATGACGAACAAAGTGTGCTGGTGCTGGCCAATTTCTCCGAACATCCGCAAGTGATCTCGGCCCGCCGGTTGCGGCTATTGGGCTTGCGTAAGACGCTGACCGATATCGCCTCGGGCCGGATCATCATCGCCGCCCAAGAGCTGGAATTGGAACCCTACGAGTTTTCGGTCCTCCTGGCTGCTGTCTGACCCCCGTTTCCTACCCCCGGAGCCCCCACATGTTGAAACGCGCTTCTCTGTTTGCCGCTGCCATCGCCGTTTGCGCGGCCCTGCCGGTCCGCCCCGCAAGCGCCTGCGAGACGGTGCATATGCTGAACTTCGACATCACCGAGGGCGCCTATGACATTCGCATCAACGGCGTTTTCGTCTCCCAAGACGAGGGCGCGTCCTCCGGCGGTCGCCCCATCATGGCCCATGACTGGCTGCAGCAGGGCAAGAACGATGTTGTCATCACCTTCGCGGATGGCCCGGCGAAGGCGACCTTCGATATCGTCACCGGCTGCCGGGGCGACTTCGACACCAGCGAACCTTTGTCTAGCGCAAGTTTTAAGAAACCCGGCACGCAAACCCTGACCTTCACCTATGACGATCCCATCGCGGCGGAGTTCACCAAGGCGGAAAAAGCCGGGGAAGACGGCCTGATGAATGCGGTCGCGACACTGCAAAAAGCCATGGCCGACGGCGATGTGGACACAGTCATTGCCCTGCACGCCCCGATGATGCGGGAAGCAGAACGCCAAGGCGTGCCCGTGGACCGCATCAAGGGCATGCTGGGCGAATTGGTCGGCATGAAACAGGCCACGCTGCCTAAGGACCTCTCGGCTGAACCGGCCCTGGATGGCACGATTTACGTCGTCACCGGGCCAGACCGATCGGCACCGGTGGCCGTGGAAATCAAGGAAGCCAACGGCTCCTTCAGTTGGTTCAGCGGCGTCTATTGGGGCCGGTTCAACGGCGAATGGGGCGTGGTCGCACTCTATTTCCCGGGTTAACCCCCATCATCATCCCGGGTGATGGACAGGAAGATATCTTCCAGGTCTGTCTCCTGGGTGCTGAGATCGGCGATGGTCAGGTCCGCCGCGTTGACCGCGCGGAGGATGTCACGAATCTGCACCTGGCTGGGCGCATATTGGAATGTTAGGCGTTTGCCGGGTTTGAGGGTGACATTGAAATCCGCCAATCCATCGGGGATGTCGGCGATCTCTTCGGCAACCGTAACCGTCAATTCCTTGGCATCCAGGCGCGACAGCAGCGCTTCCTTGGTGTCGCAGGCGATCACCCGACCATGGTTGATAATGGCGATCTGATCGCAGAGCTGCTCCGCCTCCTCCAGATAATGGGTGGTGAGCAGCACCGTGGTGCCCGTCGCGTTCAGCTCTTTCACATGGTTCCACAACTGGTGGCGGAGTTCCACATCCACCCCGGCGGTGGGTTCGTCCAATACCAGGATATGCGGGCTGTGCACCATGGCCTTGCCCACCAACAAGCGCCGCCGCATGCCGCCTGACAGCGTGCGGGCATAGGCATTGGCCTTATCCGTTAGCCCGATGGCGGCAAGGATTTCATCGGTCCGCCGTTGCGCCTTGGGAACGCCGTAAAGCCCGGCTTGCAGATCGAGCATTTCCCCGGGGGTGAAAAACGGATCGATGTTGAGTTCCTGCGGCACCACCCCGATGGACCGGCTGGCGGCGCGCATATCCGCATCGATATCATTGCCCCACAGGCGCACCGAGCCCTCGGTTTTGGTTACCAGACCGGCCATGATGTTAATCAAGGTGGACTTGCCCGCCCCGTTCGGCCCCAGCAGGCCGAAAAACGACCCTTTTGGGATGGTCAAATTCACATCGATGAGCGCGCGCTTGGCCGCCTGTCCCTTGTTGGCGGCGTAAGTCTTGTTCAAACCCGTGATTTCGACGGCGGCATCGGCCATGAGGAGGATTTTCCGGCGGTTGGCGGCATATGCGCCATTGATTGATTTCAGGCAATCGCTATCATCCGGTTAACGGCAGGTCAACACCGATAGAGGCAACCCATGAGCAACCCAGCAGAAACGGTTATTGTCGAGAGCAACGAAGTCCGGTGTGAAGGCGGCGATGGCGCGCTCGGTCATCCGGCGGTGTATCTGCATCTGAAGAATGGGGAGATCTACTGCCCCTATTGCAGCAAGCATTTCGTGCTGAAGGAAGGCGCCAAGGCGGCCGCCGGGCATTAACCCTGTGTCCCGGGAAGGCCCCGCCGCCCCACAGCATCTGTTCCTGATCGATGGATCGGGATTCATTTTCCGCGCGTTCCATGCGCTGCCGCCCATGAACCGGGCGGACGGCACCCCCACGAACGCGGTGTTCGGCTTTTGCAACATGCTGATGAAGCTGTTGGAAGATACGGATGCCGACCATATCGCCGTGGTGTTCGACCGGGCGCGCAAGACGTTTCGCAGCGAGATTTACAAGGCCTACAAGGCCCACCGCCCGCCGCCGCCGGAAGAGCTTATTCCACAATTCGCCCTGGTGCGCGAGGCGGTGCAAGCCTTCAACGTGGCCGCCATCGATATGGATGGGTTCGAGGCCGACGATTTGATCGCCACCTATGCCCGGCTGGGTGTGGAACAGGGAGCGGAGGTGACCATCGTGTCCTCCGACAAGGACCTGATGCAGCTTGTCGGCGACAAGGTCACCATGTTCGACGCCATGAAGAACCGGGTGATCGGCCCCGATCAAGTGCGGGAAAAATTCGGCGTGGGGCCCGATCGCGTGGTGGATGTGCAGGCGCTGGCCGGAGATTCTACCGATAATGTGCCCGGCGTGCCCGGCATCGGCGTGAAAACCGCCGCCACCTTGATCAACGAATATGGCGACCTGGAAACCCTGTTGGCCCGGGCCGACGAAATCAAACAAAAGGGCCGCCGGCAAAAACTGCTGGACCACGCCCAGGACGCCCGCATTTCCGAACAATTGGTGAAGCTGCGCGATGATGCGCCTGAGCCCCTGCCCCTGTCGGCCCTCGCGGTCCATAAACCGGACCCGGAGACTTTGGCCGCCTTCCTCACCGAGCAGGGATTTACCCGCATTCTCGCCAAGGTCAACAGCGCCGTGGCAGCGGAAGCAGGCAGCCTGACGGCGGAAGAGGCCCCCCGCGAGACGGCCTATGAGCTGGTCACCACCGAACCCGCCCTCAAAGCCTGGATCGCCAAGACGCAAAAAGCGGGCCGGGTGGCGGTGGATACGGAGACCACGGGGTTGAACCCGCAACGGGCGGCGCTGGTGGGCGTTTCCCTGGCGGTGGCGCCGGGGGAAGCCTGCTACATCCCCCTCGCCCATGTTTCCGGCGGGGATCAGGGCGCCCTTGATCTGGCGGGAGATGGCGGCACCGCCGACCGGCCGGAACAAGTGCCGATGGACACCGCGATCGCACTTCTGAAGCCCCTGTTGGAAGACCCGGGGGTGCTGAAGATCGGTCATAACA
Source organism: Magnetospiraceae bacterium (assembly GCA_049605255.1). GTDB lineage: Bacteria > Pseudomonadota > Alphaproteobacteria > Rhodospirillales > JBMYUJ01 > JBMYUJ01. Next base: position 19,324 of record JBMYUJ010000038.1, on the reverse strand, counting down.
TCAAATATGATGCCCATATCCTGGCGCGGCATGGCATCACCATCGCCCCCATCGACGATACCATGGTGCTGTCTTACGTGATGGAAGGCGGCGCCCATGGCCATGGCATGGACGAACTGGCCGATCTGTATTTGGCCTATCAGACCATTAAATTTTCCGATGTGGCGGGATCGGGCCGCAATCAGGTGACCTTCGACAAGGTGCCGCTGGACAAGGCCCTGGATTACGCCGCCGAGGATGCGGATATCACGCTGCGGCTGCATCGACAATTACGGCCCCGGCTGGTGCGCGAGCATATGGTGACGGTTTACGAGACTTTGGAACGGCCGCTGATCCCCATTCTCGCCGAGATGGAGCGAGCGGGGATCAAGGTGGATGCAACGGAGCTAAAGCGCCTGTCCGACGATTTCGCGGGCCGCTTGGCGGAATTGGAAATCGCCATTCAAGACCTGGCGGGGCGGCCCTTCAATGTGGGATCGCCCAAGCAGTTGGGCGAGGTGCTGTTCGAGGATATGAGCCTGCCCGGCGGCAAGAAGACCAAGTCCGGCGCCTGGGCCACCGGCGCGGGCGTGCTGGAGAAGCTGGCGGAGGAAGGCCATGACCTGCCCGCCCGGGTGCTGGACTGGCGCCAGCTCGCCAAGCTGAAAAGCACCTATACCGATACCCTGATCGAGGAAATTCATCCAAAAACGGGCCGGGTGCATACCTCTTATGGCATGACCGGCACCACCACGGGGCGGCTGTCCTCCTCGGACCCGAACTTGCAAAATATCCCGATTCGCAGCGAAGAGGGGCGCAAGATCCGCCATGCCTTCGTGGCGGAACCGGGCCATGTTCTGCTGTCCGCCGACTATTCCCAGATCGAATTGCGCCTGCTGGCCCATGTGGCGGGGATCGACGTCCTGAAAACCGCTTTCCATGAGGGGCAGGATATCCATGCCCTGACCGCCTCCCAGGTGTTTGGCATGCCCCTTGAGGGCATGGACCCCATGGTGCGGCGACAGGCCAAGGCCATCAATTTCGGGATCATCTACGGTATTTCCGCCTTCGGCCTCGCCCGGCAGTTGGATATCGAGCGCGGCGAGGCGAAAAATTTCATCGATGCCTATTTCGAGAAATATCCCGGCATCAAGGATTACATGGAACAGGCGCGGGAACAGGCCCGGTCCAAGGGGTTCGTGACCACGCTGTTCGGTCGCAAATGCCATATGACCGGCATCAACGATCGCAACCCCAATGTGCGGGGCTTCGCCGAGCGGGCCGCCATCAATGCGCCGATCCAAGGTGGCGCGGCGGATATCATCAAGCGGGCCATGATTCGCATGCCCCAGGCCCTGATCGATGCGGGCCTCGCCACCAGGATGCTGTTGCAGGTGCATGACGAACTGGTCTTCGAGGTGCCCAACGGAGAGATCGACGCGGCGACCCAGACCATTCGGCAGACCATGGAACAGGCCGCGCATTTATCCGTGCCGCTGACCGTGGATATCGGCACGGGCGCCAATTGGGGCGCCGCACATTGAGGAGAACCAAACGATGAAACGATACGTCCTTTCGGTGCTGACCCTGTTGCTCCTGGTCGCCGCCCCGGCGCGGGCCGATCTAATGGCGGAGAGCCTGACCAAGGCCCGAGAAAATGCCGCAAAGGGCGAAATGGGCAGCGCGGTTGCCGCGCTCAGGGATGCGCAGATGCTGCTCTATAACAAGGCGCCCTTGTTCATGGATCAGGGCATTTTGGTGTCGAAAAAAGCATCCCTGTTCGGCGATATCCATCCGCGGGACATCAACACCTACGCCGCCAACGAGGAAATCCTCATCTATGTGGAGCCCATGGGCTATGCCATCGAATATGCGGGGGGCATCTACCGGTTCGCGGTGGCAGCGGATTTCGAGGTCTATTCCGAGGACGGCAAGTTTCGCGGCGGCCAGGAAAGCTTCGGCACCTGGGACCTGCGGTCCCATAAGCCGGTATTCGATTTCTATCTGAACCTGACCTATACCCTGGATTTCCCGCCGGGGACCTACACGGTGCGCACCATCCTGCGCGATCTTACCAACGGGGATAAGGTCAGCTTCGATATTCCGGTGGTGCTGCAATAGGGGATCAAGCTACCGTCCGCCGGTGACGTCCAGAATGCTGGCGGTGCAATAGGAGGCCTTGTCGGAGAGCAGCCAACAGATGGCCTCGGCGATTTCCTCGGCCTCTCCATGGCGGCCCAGGGGGATGTCTTTCCCCATCACCACCCCCCGTTCCGGCCAACCGACGGAGGCATGGATTTCCGTATCCACCGGGCCGGGGCGCACCGCGTTTACCCGCACACCCTCCTTGGCCAGTTCCCGGCCAAGCCCATAGGTGAGGCTATCCAGCGCCCCCTTGCAGGCCGCGTAATCCACGAATTCGAAGGCAGATCCGATCTCGGATGCCTTGGAAGAGACAATGACAATCGCGCCGCCCGGGCCGCCCCGGCTGGTCGCCATGCGGCGGGAGGCTTCCCGCGCGCAAAAAAACGCCCCCAGAATATTGACATCGAACACCCGGCGCAATCGGTCCGCCTCCATCTCGGCGACGGTGCTGATCACGCCGCTGATGCCCGCGTTGATGACCAAGCCTTGCACAGGGCCGAAGGCGGCCTCGGTCGCGGCGAAGATGGCCTCGACTTGCGCTTCATCGGCAACGTCGCCTTGGATCGCCAGGGCTTGGCCCCCGGCGCCTTGGATCAGCGAGACGGTTTCTGCGGCCGCAGTGGCGTTGGAAACGTAATTCACCCCCACCGACCAGCCCCGCGCCGCCGCGAGAAGGGCGGTGGCCCGACCGATGCCGCGTGCCGCGCCGGTGACCAACAAGGCTTTGCTCATGGTTTCGCTCCGTTATGAACGGTGTCAGTATCCGTGGCGACGGAGCGGCATTCAAGCGCGCCTTTAGCCCTTATGATCTAGGCACATAATTATCCCGCAAGTAAGCCTCCTTGAACCCGGCCCACTGGATGTTGTGATAGGAATGCTGCGGATCGCCCTCTACCGCCTCACCGGTACAGGTGGCGATGGTGTGGCAGCCGAGGGCGCGGGCGGCATCCACCCGCGCAGCCAGCACGGCCTGTTGCGCGCCGCGACGGCGGAAATCCGGCGCCGTGGCCCCGCAATCGAACCAGCCCACACCGTCTTTCACATACAGCGCGCCCGTACCTGCCGGTCGGTCCCCGTCAAAGCTCATGAACAGATGCCAACCCGGGGTGCCCGTTAATGCCGCCAATTGCGGCACGGCGACCGCCCCCAGATCGAAGGCATCGGCGACGATGCGCCCGAAGACCGCCCCATGTTCTGGGCCGATTTGGCGGACGGTGAGGTCTGATCTCGGCGTCGGCGTGGGATCGGCCATATCCCGGGAGAACTTCATCCAGGCCCGATGGCGTTGCAGCCCTGCGGCGTCGAGCCAGGCCGCCACCTCCGGGGTGACCTTGTCCCGCTCGACTTGCAGAAAATAACGCTCCACCCCCGCCTGGCGATAAATATCGGCGATGGCTTCTATGCTTTCTCGCCGGATCGGTGATGTGACCCCCAATCCCAAACACCGGTTTAAGATGATGGTGGGAGCGTGCCGGGCGATGGAAACGAAGGCGCCGCCCACCTCCTGGCTTTGCAGCCCCATTGCTTCCCGGGTGGCTGGGGGGCAGGCGGCATGGAGCGATTCCAGCTCCACCCGCTCCACGGTTTCCGCCATGAGATGTAAATCCGCCATCAGAGGCCTCCCTGCCCTGTCGCCGCGCCGCTTCCCCGGATCAGGGACGGCAAACGTAGTAGTAGTTCTGGATATCATGGTCCAATTCATTGACCGCCACATCCGTAAATCCGGCCTCGTTGAACAAAGCCACCGCCTGCTCCCGCCCCCACATGGTGCCCAAGCCATCGCCGCCCTGGGCGAGGGACACGGTCATGCAATGGGTGACCGACAGGCTGTAGAGCAGCGGGCCGATGGGGTGATCCATATCCCCATGATGGCAGCTTGATCCCTGGATGTCCTGGGCCAAATACACGCCATCTTCGGTAAGCGCCGTGCGGATCGCCGCCACCACTTTGCGCGGCGCCGCTTGGTCGTGCACCGCATCGAAGGTGGTGACCAGTTGGAAGCTGCCGGGCTCGATCAGGTCGGCCAGATGGGTCGCATCCCCTTGCACGAAGGAGACATTGGCAAGCCCCGCCTTTTCCGCTTCCGCCGTGGCGAAGGCGACCGCGTCGGCGGACAGGTCCACCCCCACGAAGGTGCTGTTGGGAAACCGCTTGGCAAGCTGGTTCATGGCCTTGCCCCGCCCGCAGCCCACGTCCAGAACATGGATGCCCTGGTCCAACCGATCCACCAAGCCGTCTACCAGCGGCAGGATATGGCTTTCGATCACCGGCAAAACCGTTTGGCCGCTATCTTCCGCCATTACCTCATGGAACCGGGTATAGCGGGAATAGGGCACGCCACCGCCATTCTTGAAACAATCGATCACATCATCTTCCACCGTGCCCATCATGGGGATGTATTGGGCAAAGACTGCCAGGTTATTGGGGGTCGCCGCCCGGGTCACCAGGGCCGCATGCTCCGCCGGCAACCAATAGGTGCCGGTGGCATGATCATGTTCCAGGATTTGCCCGGTGACCACGGCGCCCAGCCATTCGCGCACATAGCGTTCGTTCAGCCCGGCGCGGTCGGCAATCTCCACCGAGCTCAGGGGACCGGCGCCCGCCATGGTATCGAACAGGCCGGTGCGATGGCCGATGGAGACCATCACCGCCAGGCTGCCCAGATTGAGCATGGAAACCAATTTCTCTTCAAAAGCCGCTTGCTTGCCCGCGTCCAGGGATTGAGTCGTCGACATAATCAGAACCTCCGCTTAAAAAAACCAACTGGTTGGTTTTGTAAATCAGCGGAAACCCGCATGCAAGTTTTTTCTAGACTTTTTAGTCTTTTATTTTTTATCCTTAAATAACAATGATTTAATTTATTATACGGTTTTCTAATATGCCCGTATAGATAATATAAAATACCAATTAGTCGGTTTTTAATGCCGCGACTCGGGGCCGTGCCCGAAGGTATCCTCACGCCAAGCAGGCAAGGCAGGGCAGGAAGAATGGCCGAGGGGCCTCCGACGATCTCTTTGCCAAGCCTAACCGGGCAAGCCAGAAAGCGCGCGGGGGGGGGTGCCGCTATCACGGAGCAGCGGACAAGGAATCGGAAGACAGGAATGGCGGGGGATGGGGAATGGCGGGGCCGGGGGTCAGGCGGCGGTGCCGACCTCGCGCCGGTCATCCACATCCAGGAACAAGACTTCGATATAATTCCGATAGTGGGTGAGCTGCAGCGTCGCCTGCCGGGGTTCGCCCAAGACCATGGACATCACGAACCCCCCTTCAAAACAGGAAAGAAATGCATCTGCCATGTCCTCGGGCGATACGGGAATACGCGGGGGCACGGCTTTCATGGCGGCGGCAAACTTGGCGCCAATCGTTTCGCGATAAATCAGGAAGGATTTCTTCATGCGGTCATTGACCCGGTCGTCGAATTCCAGCCGCTGATAGGCGAAAGAGGCAATCAGGCAGCCCGGCACGGGACCGTCGAGCCCTTCCAGAAATTCGGTGAACAAGCCGATCAGGATCAGAATCTGCTGCAAGGGATCGCGGCTGAGCCGTTCCGCCTTGGCGAGCATGTCAAACAGGAGCTGCTCATCCATGCTGGCGTAGCGCTCCATCAGCGCCAAGGCCAGATCGGCTTTGGATTTGAAATGGTAGAAAAAGGCGCCCTTGGTAATTCCCGCTGACTCGATCACCCGGTCAACGGTTGCCGCACCAAAGCCACGTGACAAGATAAGCGCTTGGGCGGAATCGAGGATTTTTTCGCGGGTTTTGGCACCGGATCGGGGCAAGGGATAACACTCCAGGGGGTAGGGTTTCTACATACCGACTAAATAGTATAAATTAGCCCCCAATTCAAGCGTCCTTCTGTGCCCCGCGCCGGGCTCCCGTCCAGATCAAGGCAAGCCAGCCCGCCATCAGGCAAAAACCGCCGAACGGCGCCACACCGGGGATTAGTACCAGGGTCAGACCGAACACATAGAGGGATCCGCAAAAGCAGAGAATACCGAGAGTGAAACCGGCACCGGAAAGGTTCAGCACCCGGCGGCGGCGCGGCGTGGGCTCGCGGTCCCAGAGCACCGCCACAGCCAGCAGGGCGAGACTGTGCCACATCTGATATTGCACCCCCATGTTGAACAGATCGCGCTGCGCGACCTCGTCATACTCGATCCAATGATAGCCATAGGCACCGGCCAGAACGGAGATCAGGCCGGACAATCCAGAGAGAATGAGCCAAGGGTTCACGCGCACGACCTTTCAAGTTCCTGGGGCAATACCGGACCGACTATAGGGGGAAGTTCCACGGCCTCAAGCCCCAATCAACCCTTTATTAACCGAATTTTCACCGGCAATCGGGTCTCCTATGGACTGGAGAAGGCCGCGCTTCCGGTGTGGCCCGAATTGGCGTCGGAAAACGGATGCACCGAGTTTTAGGAAAAGCGTTGGGATCGCTAATGGTACCGGTGGGCTTGTTCACCGTGGCCGTGCTGATTCTGTTCAACTTGCTTTCCCTGCCACAAAGCATGACCGGATTCGTGCATGCCGTGCCCTATGTATCGCTGTTTTCCGCCATGGCGCTGGGATACTGGTTCCACCGATCACGGGTGGTGTTCATGGCCCTGCTGCTGCTGACCGTGCATTGGTTCTTGCGCGGGCATTACGTGGATACCACGCCTGGCTATGACGCCTTGGGCCAGGTGGCCTATGCGGGCCTCGCGGTGCTGATCCCCATCAACGTGATCTTCATAACGTTCATGGAAGAACGGGGCATCTTTACGGAAAAAGGGGTGGCCCGGCTGGCGGGTCTCGCCTTGCAAGCCATCGTCATCGCCGCCCTGGCCAACACGGATGTGTGGCTCACCCCCGAAACGGCGACGGCGGTTTCCACCTGGGCGGCGGACCTTTTGCATTTCCGCATCTTCGAAAAAGACTACGACCTGTGGACCTTCCTACCGCAACCGGCCCTGCATCTGTTTATCCTGGCCTTCGGAGCCATGTTATATCAGGTCTGGCGCAGCCGCCGCGCCCCCGCCATGGAGGCGGGCTTGCTGGGCGCCACGGTGGCCGTCGCCGTGGCTTTGCATCTGGTGGGGCAGGGCCAGGGATCGAGCCTGTTCCTGGGGGTGGCGGGGCTGAGTCTGCTGCTCTCCATGGCGCAAGATTCCTACCGCATGGCCTTCGTCGATGAGCTGACCGGCCTGCCCAGCCGCCGGGCGCTGGAAAACGAGATGAAGCGCCTGGGCCGCAACTACGCCATCGCCATGCTGGACGTGGATCATTTCAAGAAGTTCAACGACACCTACGGCCATGACGTGGGCGATCAGGTGCTGCGCATGGTGGCCGGTCGTTTGGAACGGGGGCGGCGCTTTGGTGGGCGGCCCTTCCGCTATGGGGGGGAGGAGTTCACCATGGTCTACCCCAACCTATCCCGCGGCGCGGCGCGGGAGCGGCTGGACCGGGTGCGCGAAGATGTGGCCAATGCCTCCTTCGTGATCCGCGATAAGGACCGCCCGAAAGATAAGCCCGAAGCGCCGCAAAGCGGTGCGGACAATCAAACGGTCAGCGTGACCATCAGCATCGGCGTTGCCGAACCGGACGCGGATCACCCGACCCCCGCCGAGGTCATCAAAGGCGCCGATGAAGCGCTCTATCGCGCCAAAGACGGCGGTCGCAACCGGGTCAGTGAATAGCGACCTTTCGGCTGGCCAGCGCCAGGGTCATCATCGGCGCGTTTTTAAACAAATAAAGCCATTCCCGATCTGTCGCCATACGGGTGGATCCGTCTTCCAGTTGGATCAGCACTTGGCCCCCGGCATTCACATGGTAATCGACGATATGGCTCATGGTTCCCTCCTTATGGATTAACGGCGATCCGGCGCCGCTCCGTCTCTCTTTACGAAACTTAGGAAGGTTCAGATCAAGCGGCAATGAAACCCTAAGTAAATTGACCGGGAGGGGTTTGTGAGCTCGCGTGATCGCGCGGCGAAACGGAGGAGCCTAAAACGCTAACGTGAGGCGGCTAGAAAAGTTCCAGTTCATGCCCGAAGGCGAGGGCGATCTTTTCCGCTGACACCGCCGCTAAAACCGCCCGCAGCGCCGCTGCCGTCGTGGTGCCCAGGGTGCCATCTTCGGCGATATCCCGCCAGGAGTCGGCCAGCTTTTGTGTTCCCGCATGGTTAAGCGCCCGTTGCAAGGCAGAAACCGCGGGTGCCGTATCCACCACCCGTGCCAGCCCTTCGGCCACCGGAATATCGGTGGTTTTAAGATAGCGGTAGAATTTCCCCATGGTCAGGGCGGCATCCAAGGCCGACGGGCCCATTTCGGCCACCGCATGCATCAATTCAGAACGGGTTTCCGGGCCGAAGGCCCCATCCACCGCCACCATTTTGCCGCTCGCTCCTTCCGTGGCGCCTTCGGAAATCATCAGGTTCAGGCCCGATTGCAGGGCGGTAATCGTATCCTTCCATTGGCCAGACCCGGAAAAATCGGCCACCCGATCCCCAAACCGGATCATGGATTGCACCAGATCCTGCCCCCCGGCACGGAGTCGCGCCTTGATACTATGGCGCCGTTTGCGGAAATCCGCTTCCGCCGCCAGGATCAGATTGTCGAAAAACGCGGTGACTTCTGCCTGGCCGTCCTCCATCCAGGAGGTATCGGTCAGATCGTTAGCCACCCGCTCGGCAGCGGCACTCACCCGATCTCGGAGCGCGCTAAAATCCATGAAGGTGTTGGAAGGATCGCCGATTTCTGTGGCCCAGGCGAATTTCGTCGGCACGCGCGGCACCGCGCGACGCAATCCATTCTGCTTTTCCACCGCCGGGCGCAGCACCCGATGATGATGCACCAAGAGGCCCAAGAGCCCCGCATGGTCCCGATCAAGGGACTCCAACCAATCCGCACGCAGCAGGGTATCATCCGGAATGGCCAGGGTTTGGCCCGTATGGGTGCCGATACGGGGGATGGGGTCGGCGGCAAAGTAATAGGTCACCGGGTCCGTGGCGTCGGAAACCTCGGCCTCGAAGTCGCCGTCATTCAGGGCGGAGATCAGCTCCGTCGCGCCGAAACCGGAAAACCCCATGGCGGTGACCCGGCCCCGGGGCGCCCGCTTTTTCGCGGCCCGCAGGGTTTTTTCCAGGTCATAGGCAAAGGCTTTGCCCAAACTGTCGCCCAGGCTGTGGCCGGTGAAATGGATATCAAACCCTTTTTCCGCGTAGGCCAGCACTTGGGCGCGTAAATCGGCGGCCTCCTCGGTGAGGAACTGATCGATTCCCATGTTCAAATCGGCGATGGCATCGCGGATGGTTGGTCGCCCGTTCTCGAACCAACGGGTACCGGAAATGGCCACCATGCGGTGTTTCACGCTGATGGCCGGGCGCAACAGGTTGGCCAAAAACCCCGTTTTTTTATGAAAAAATCGCTGTTCCAGCCGGTACCCGGCGGGAATGGTGTCGCGATAAATGCTGTAGGCCCCTTCGAACAGGCGCTCGGGCGTGGGCCCGCCAGACCACGTTCCCGTACCCACCCCTGCTATCCCCTAGGCAACGACTAGGTCGCGGCAGCCGCCGAGGGCGCCTTCAACGCACCCAGGGCTTCCGCAGCGCGGATGGCTTCCGGGTTTTCCTCGCAATAGCGCCGGTAATGCATGTCGTTCAGCAAAATATGATGGTTCAGCCAGCCCACAAGAAATTCGTGGATCAGGTCAATGGTCAGGTTCGGGTCATTCTCCTCGAACCGGGCTTGCAGGGCATAAACTTCCTTTTCCAGGGCGCGATGTTCTTCCGCGTGATGGGCGAGACCTGGATATTTCGATGCCGCCATCACCTTTTCTTCGCGCAGGAAATGGTATCCCGTGTAGGAGATCAGCGTATCCAGGGCATTGCGGATGGCTTGGCCTTCATTGTGGTCGGCGGCGTCCCGCAATCTGCCGATCAGGCCCACCAGAATTTTATGATCTTCATCGAGCGCGGCGACGCCGACACTCATGGCTTCCGACCATTGGATTTCCCGCATCATTTTTTGCGCCTTTCGCGTTGCCTGCCCCTTCCATGATACCGCAGCTTGGCGCTGAGGCAAATGGCGCACAGAAAAAAACCGGCCCCGCGAGACGGGGCCGGTTTCTGGACTGCTTTTCGTTTTTTTGTGTCGTTGCCTCGATGGCTTATCCCGGAAGATTCCAGGTATCGGGCCCGGATTGCAGGCGTTGCCCGAACGCTTGGCGCTGGGTTTCCATTTCCGGCGGCAGATGATCGCCGAATTTATCGAAATGGCCCCGGATTTCCTCGACTTCCGCCAAACCCTCGGCCTTCTTGATGGTCATCAGGTTTTCATAGGTGGCCTGGTCGAAATCGATGCCGGTCCAGTTCAGGTCGTCATAGCGGGGCATCATGCCAAACGGGCTTTCCACCGCTTCGCTCTTACCACGCACCCGGTCCACGATCCATTGCAGTACGCGCATGTTTTGCCCGAATCCGGGCCAGATGAACTTGCCGTTTTCATCCTTGCGGAACCAGTTCACCCGGAAGATTTTCGGCAGTTTCAGCTTGGGGTCGCGACCCACCTCGATCCAATGTTGCCAGTAATCGCCCATGTTATAGCCGCAGAACGGCAGCATGGCGAAGGGGTCGCGGCGGATCGCCGCCTGGCCAATGGCCGCCGCCGTGGCTTCCGAGCCCATGGTCGCGGCCATGAACACGCCATGTTCCCAGCTCAGGGATTCGTAAACCAGCGGGAAGGTTTTGGACAGGCGACCGCCGAAAATGAAGGCGGAAATCGGCACGCCCGCCGGGTCTTCCCAGGCCGGGTCCTTGCTGGGGCAATTGGCGGCGGGGGCCGTGAAGCGGGCATTGGGATGGGCCGCCGGGGTTTCTGAATCCGGGGTCCAATCATTGCCCTTCCAGTCGATGGCATGGGCCGGTGCGGGGCCATCGATGCCTTCCCACCAGATATCCATGTCGTCGGTCAGCGCCACATTGGTGTAGATGCAGCCGTCCTTCAGGGTATCCATGGCGATGGGGTTGGTGTCGTAGGAGGTCCCCGGCGCCACGCCGAAATAGCCGTATTCCGGATTAATGGCGTGCAAGGTGCCATCCGCATTGGGCTTGATCCAAGCAATATCATCGCCCACGGTCCAGGTCTTCCAACCATCGAAGCCTTCCGGCGGGATCAGCATGGCCAGATTGGTCTTGCCGCAGGCCGACGGGAACGCCGCGCCCACATAGGTTTTTTCGCCATCCGGGCTTTCCAGCCCCAAAATCAACATATGTTCAGCCAGCCAGCCTTCATCCCGCGCCATCGCCGAGGCAATCCGCAAAGCAAGGCACTTCTTGCCCAACAGGGCGTTGCCGCCATAGCCGGACCCATAGGACCAGATCTCCCGGGATTCCGGGAAATGCACGATGTATTTGTTCTTCGGATCGGGCTCGCACGGCCAGGCCACATCCGCCTGCCCCGGTTCCAGCGGCGCGCCGACGGAATGCATGCAGGGAATGAAATCATCATTGCCCAGCACATCGAGCACCTGCTTGCCCATGCGGGTCATAATCCGCTGATTCACCACCACATAGGGGGAATCGGAGATTTGCACGCCGATATAGGCAATGGGGGAGCCCAATGGCCCCATGCTGAAGGGGATCACGTAAAGGGTCCGGCCCTTCATGCAGCCGTCGAACAAGCCGTTCAGCTTGTCACGCATGCCCGCGGGGTCGGTCCAGTTATTGGTCGGGCCTGCATCGGCTTCATTTTCGGAGCAGATGTAGGTGCGGTCTTCCACCCGGGCCACGTCGCTGGGATGGGAGCGCGCCAGGAAGCTGTTCGGCCGCTTTTCCGGGTTCAACCGGATAAAAGTTCCGGCATCCACCAGTTCTTGGCACAGTCGATCATACTCTTCCTGGGAACCATCGCACCAATGTACCTGAGCCGGTTTGCAAAGTGCAGCCATGCTCTCCACCCAGGAGAGCAGCTTCTGATTCTGGGTATAATCAGTTCCGTTAACAGTCATGGATTGGGTCCCTGTAATGAGTAGAAGGATTGCGGCGTGGATAGCAAATGGCGCGCGATCACAAAACCGCAAAAAAAAGGGGTTATTAAAGATACTCGCCTTGGCGCCCCCGGGCAACCCGAGAACACGGGTGATTGGCGCGCAGCAGCCATGCCTTTATTGCACATTAGGATTATGTGAATTTAGCCAGCGCCCGCAAGTCGGCATAGGCGGGCACCGCACCCATGGGGTCTGGCGGCAGCGCGATACGCTCATACACCCGGCCATCGCAGAGATCAAGGCCTTGCGGGTCCAGGGCAATGGCTCGCCAGCCCGAGGTCTTGCGTCCCCGTTGGCCATGGACCAAGGCATCGGCCAGCCCGTCGGTCGCGTTCACCTGGACGATCAAGCTGGCCGCGTCGGCGGCAAAATCGGATGGCACATCGCAAATTAGCCGGTCTCCGGAAAATCGTGCCGCGCGGGCGAAGCCGCCCACGAAATGGACCGTATCGGGGCGCAGGCCATACAGGTTGAAATCCGCGAATCGCGCGTACTGATTGGCGGCGGGATGCCGCGCCAGGAACCGGTCCAACCCGGTTTCCCGGTCGAGCGCGGTCATCCTCCCCTGCAGGCTGACCCGGGGGCCGGTTTGCGGATTGCGGCGCGCGCCCGCGGCGCTGACCAGCAGACTGGCGCGGGGATCGGCCTTCAGGTTTTTCGTATGGTCCGCCAGATTGGAGAACAGAAACAGCGGCGCCCCGTCCAGGGCCGTGGCATAGGTCACCAGAGAAACGAAGGGCGCGCCGGTGGCGACATCAAGGGTGCCTAAGGCCGCCTGCCGACCCACACGCAAGAGCCAGGACGCAGCCGCGACAGGATCTTCGGGCAAGGCCGCTTTCCCGGCCATCCTCAATCCTTGTCGGCGCTGGAATCATCCTCATGGTGGCGTAGCACCATGTCCCGCAACGTGACGATGCCGATGGGCAGGCGGTTGGCATCCACCACCAGCCCTCGGGAAACCCCGTACCGGACCAACAAGCGAACGGCATATTTGGTCTGCATATTGGCGGGCACGGACAACACCGGTTTGGTCATGATCTCGTAGACATTGACCCGCTCCGGCGCGCGATCTTCGGCGATCACCTTGCCGGCGATATCCCGCACCGAAATGATCCCGAATTCATCGTTCTCGTCCCGGCGTTCCACCGCCAAAGAGCTGACGCCGTGGCGGCGCATTTCGATCATCGCGTCTTCCACCGTTGCCGTGCGGTGAATAGACCGCACCACGGGGGTCATGACATCATTGACCTTGGTTACCTGTTTGCTGGTCATAGGGCCTCCTCGACTTCCTCCAACAGGGTCGGGAGCTGAGTTCCCAGTCCGACCGCGTCTTCGATATTGACCTGAAAAGCGATCCCCGCGCCTTTTTCTTCGTCGAACTTTCCGGCTGCGGCGATGGTTTCCAAAATGCGCCGTGCCATGGGGTCTGCGACCAGGAACAACAACATGTCCCTTTGGCCTTCCAAGTCAAGGCCCAGGAATGTCTTGTTGGGGTTCAGCCCCTCACCGCGGGCACTGGAAATGGTGGTGCAACCGGTGGCCCCCGCCTCCCGCGCCGCTTCGATCACATCGTCGGTTCTGTCGTCCGATACCAAGACGACGATCATTTTCAGGTTCATGGCTACACTCCTTCGGCGGTAGACCCTTCCAGGTCCTCCGCTGCCGCTGATTCTTGTTTTTTACGTTCCTCTTGCGCCTGGCGACGGCGCCGGAAAAAGGCCGCCAACTCGGCATAGCCCATGACCGTGATCATGGGAAAAAGACTGGCGAAAGCGATCAGGCCGAAACCGTCGATCAACGGACTGCGGCCCGGAATGGTGGAGGCAAGCCCCAACCCCAAGGCGGTAACCACCGGCACGGTCACGGTGGAGGTGGTCACCCCCCCGGAATCATAGGCCAGCGGCACAATGGTTTTGTTGGTGCGCCAAGTTTGTATCACCACGATCACATAGCCCACCATGATGTAGGCCGACAGCGGCGTGCCAGAGACGATCCGGAAGGTGCCGAGCGCCACACCCGCCGCAACGCCGATGGCCACCGCAATGCGCAACCCAAAGGCGCGGATCGACCCACCGGAAATTTCCTGCGCCTTGATGGCGACGGCAATGAGCGAAGGCTCGGCGATGGTGGTGGCAAAACCGATAGCAGCGGCGAAAATATAGACCCAGGTATAATCCGCCCAATGCAAGGCGCCGCTGCGCCCGCCTTCGCCATAAAGGAAAACCGGGTCGGTAAACTGTCGCGCCATGGTCTCCCCAATGGGGAACAGGGCGTAATCCAACCCGACGAGAAACAGGGTCAGGCCCACCAGCACATAGGCAAAGCCCGCCAAGATGCGTTTCAGGTTCTTCAATTTCTGGCGCAGTACCAGATACTGAAACCCAAACAGAATGGCGGCGATGGGCAGCACATCCAGAACGGTGCTTAATCCGGTTTCGTAGATGTCGCTGAAAACCGTCATCTCAGTACACCATCCCGAACAGCAGCACGAAGATCATCGGGGTCAGGCTGGCAAAGGCAATGAGCCCAAACCCATCGGTGACCGGGTTACGGCCCCGGATGGTGGTCGCCAGGCCGACGCCCAGCGCGGTGACCAAAGGAACCGTGATGGTCGAGGTGGTCACGCCGCCAGAATCATAGGCGATGCCGACAATTTCATCAGGGGCGAAGAAGGTGATCCCCACCACCAGCACATAGCCACCAATAATCAGATAGTGGATGGGCCAGCCCTTCAGAATCCGGAACACACCCAACACCAAGGCCGCCCCAACGGAAAGCGCCACGGTCAGCCGCAACCAAAAGGCATAATCCTCGCTCGCCTTGTCGGTATCCTCGATGGCGCCTGCCTCGCGTGCCACTTCCGCCGCCTCGTCGGCCACGGCGATCAAGGCAGGCTCGGCCACGGTGGTGCCAAAGCCCATCATGAAGGCGAACCCCAACAAGGCGATCAGGCTTCCCTTGCGGGCGAAGGCGTGGGCCATGGATTCCCCGAGCGGGAAGAGACCCATTTCCAGGCCCTGCACGAACAAGGTCAAGCCCAGCACCACGCAGAGCAGACCCACAAGGATCTTCCCCAGCTCCGGGAACGGCTGCTGCAAAATGGCGATCTGAAAAAACGCGATCACCAGCACGATGGGAAGCAGATCCCGGATCGATCCTTGAAGCAGTTTCAGAAGATTGCGAAGTGCCAGCATGGAGCGGATGATCGCCAATGCGGGCGCCCGATACAAGCATGACGAACCCACATCGTCACAGGGATGATGTTATCCCCTGAATATTCATGGAAAAGTCATGGATCGGGCGTGCCCCCACCCCCTAATTGGCGAGGATCGGCACCAGGGCCGCCGACGCGACCGCCAGCAGAATCACACCGCCCAATACCAGGAACAGCAGGTTCTTGGTGAAATGCCGAGACTCGAACTCGATGCGCGTGTCCTGATCCGCCGCGACCCAAACCACATAACGGGTATCCAGAAAACCTTTTTTCAATTCGTTGACGGGCCTCAGGGGGTGGGATTCGTCATTTTTTTTTCGGCGCCAGGCGAAGCGGTCGACGGAGACGGTGCCGGAAAGACCCGCGCCAGCCTCCGCCGGTATGGCGCGAAACCGGATGGTCTGCGGGATGCTGTCGGAAAATATATTCAGGATTTCCGTCCGTTCGCCTTTTTTCACGGTAAGGCTGCGCATTCTTCAGCCCCCCTTTGTGAGGACGGTCATGGCAATGAAGGCGATGGTGCTGGCGATCACTGCGCCGCCGAGCATGAACAGCCCCGTCGCCAGGGTGAAGCGGAACGGTTCATAGGTAATTTTGATATCCGTATCCGGGGTCACATAGATGGAATAGAAAGTGTTGACGATGGATCGTGGCAGGGCGTTTTGCTCTTGGAGGTCGGCTTCCAACGGCGTGATGCGCTTCCACAGCCGAGAGCGGAGCACAACCACCCTGCCGCCCAACTTTTCGCCCCGACGCACCGGTTCCGCATCGAATTCCACCACACGGAAGAGGCTGCCCGGATAGACGTTCCAAATACGTTTGCGCTGATGCTTCTTGATAACGACTTTGCGCATGATCTCCTCGAAGGACGGCGGCTGACAAGGAAGGGCCATCGTAACGGGTCTTCCCCGCATCGGCCAACCCCTTGATCCTCCAGGCACCCCATTCAAAAGAAACCGGCGCCCATTCAAAGTGCGATTGCCCCATGGCGCGGGCGTACTTCCTGTGATACCTCCAGCTATCGTCGCGCTATTCTGGACCCGATCATGCAACTTTCGATAACCGCCCCCATCTTCCTGATGATCGCCCTGGGGTATGGCGCGGTCCGGCTCGGCATCTTCCCCAAGGCCATGGTCCCTGGCCTCGGTCAGTTCGTGCTGTTCTTCGCGGTGCCGGCATTGATCTTCCGCACCTTGATGAACGCGGATTTCTCGCAGGTCTTGAACCCGACCTTTTTGGCGGTCTACGCGGCGGGCGGCGTGGGCACCATGTTGTTGGCCCTGTTCACCTTCCGCAAGGTGATGGGGCGGCCGTTCACCCACAGCGCCTATTTCGCGCTGGGCTGTTCCTTCCCCAACTCCATCTTCGTGGGCCTGCCGGTGCTGTTGCAGATCTTCCACGGCCAACCGCCCGCGGCCTTCGCCATGGCACTGATGGTGGAAAACATCGTGTTACTGCCCCTGGGCATGATCCTGATGGAATTGGGCGGCGAAGACGTGGGCACGGATTCCCTGCGAAAAACCCTGAAAGCCATCGGCCTGCGCCTGCTGAAAAACCCGATCCTCATGGCCTTGTTGGCGGGTATCCTGGCCGCCGCCGTCGATTTGCAACTGCCCGAGGTGATCGACAAAGTGATCGTCACCCTGGGGAACGCTTCTTCCGGCACCGCGCTGTTTTTCATTGGCGGAGTGCTGGTGGGCAGCGATTGGCGCAAACATCTTTCTATTCTCGGCGGCATCGCGTCGGGCAAGCTGCTGCTGCACCCGCTGCTGATCGCCGCGATCGTGTGGCTTTTACCGCCGTTCGACCCCGACCTGACCCTGTCGGTGATGGTGTTGGCCTCGGCGCCGATGGCGGCGATCTATCCGATCCTGGGCAACAAGTTCGGCCTGGCGGAAGAAGGCGCCAACGCCATGCTGGTGACCACCGCCAGTTCCTTCATCACGCTCACCGCAATCTTGTGGATTCTCACCCCCGGATAAAGCCGACGATATCCTTGATGTCACCGAGGATCGGTTCGGCGATGGCGCGGGCGCGCACCGCCCCCGCGTTGAGGATCTTCTCCACTTCGCCCGCGTCGGCCATCAGGCGGCTCATCTCCGCGCCGATGGGGCCGAGCTTGGCCACCGCCAGATCGGCCAGGTCCTTCTTGAAATCGGAGAACTGCTTGCCCGCGAAAGACGCAAGGGCCTGATCCAGATCCTGGTCCGACAAGGCCGCATAGATTCCCAAAAGATTCGCCGCCTCGGGGCGGCCTTCCAGCCCCTCCTTGGTCTCCGGCAACGGTTCCGGATCGGTTTTCGCCTTGCGCACCTTTTTGGCGATCTCGTCCGGGCCGTCAGTCATGGCGATGCGGGAATATTCCGAAGGGTCCGATTTGCTCATTTTCTTGGACCCATCGCGCAGGCTCATCACCCGCGTCGCGGCGCCGAAAATCAACGGTTCCACAACGGGGAAAAAGTCCGTACCGAAATCATTGTTGAACTTGATGGCAATATCCCGGGTCAGTTCCAGATGCTGTTTCTGATCCTCGCCCACGGGCACATGGGTCGCCTTATAGAGCAGAATATCCGCCGCCATCAGATTGGGATAGGCATAGAGCCCCACCGAGGCATTTTCCCGGTTCTTACCCGCTTTTTCCTTGAACTGGGTCATCCGGTTCAACCAGCCCAGTCGGGCCACGCAATTGAAAATCCAGGCCAGTTCCGCATGGCCGGAGACCTGGGACTGGTTGAAGATGATGTTCTTTTGGGGATCGATGCCAGACGCGATCATGGCCGCCGCCACCTCCAGGGTGGATTGCTTTAAGGCCGCCGGGTCTTGCCACACCGTAATGGCATGCAGATCGACCACGCAGAAGATGCAGTCGAATTTGTCTTGCAGGCTCACCCAATTGCGGATAGCGCCCAGATAGTTGCCCAAATGCAGGTTGCCGGTAGGCTGAACACCCGAAAAAATGCGTTCCATGATGATGGAATCCCCTGAAAATCCGGGCCTTTTGGACGGGCCCCTCGACGCCGCCTCTTATGGCGGGTTGGGGGGAGTCGGTCAAGGGGACAGGTGCCGCGCCCGCAGGCCCCCACGCAAATATCCCCGCCACCGTTTGACCCCATTGTTACGCGACCCTATAGTCCGTTTCCTTGAAAACAAATGAAGGCGAAAGCATGAAGCGTGCGTTGATGATCGGCTTGTTGGGCCTGATCGCCTTTCTACCCGCAGGGGCAGCCCGGGCGCAAACCGGCTGGGCCAACCCGGATTCAGGCATGGTGAACCAGATTTCCGAGTATTTGAATAATCTGACCACCTTGCAGTCGCGGTTCATTCAAATGACATCCAACGGCAATTATGCGGAGGGCGAGCTGTTTGTCGCGCGCCCCGGCAAGCTGCGGTTCCAATATGATCCGCCCATTCCCTATCTGCTGGTGTCCAACGGCAGTTCGGTGGCCTATTACGATTTCGAGCTGGAAAATGTGAGCTATACAGACCTGGACGCCACCCCCGCCGCGTTTCTG
Source organism: Magnetospiraceae bacterium (assembly GCA_049605255.1). GTDB lineage: Bacteria > Pseudomonadota > Alphaproteobacteria > Rhodospirillales > JBMYUJ01 > JBMYUJ01. The sequence goes on along the minus strand of JBMYUJ010000038.1, from coordinate 447 downwards.
GTGGCAGAAACCATCGATCTCGGCAAACAGGCGAAGATCACCTCTGTTGGGCGTTTCCAGGGGGCTTTGCATGTGACGTTGCTCGATCCCGACAATCCGGATTCCGGCACCATGACCCTGATGTTTTCGGAAAACCCGCTCACGTTGCGCCAATGGTCGGTGGTGGACCCGCAAGGGGTGGAAACCACGGTAACCTTGCTAAGCCCCCGTTTCGGCGGCAAAATTGACGCGGATTTGTTCAAGGTCTTGAGCCTTAAGGCCATGCGCCCGGCAGACCGCAAACCCAATTAAACGGCGGAGCATTGCAAAAAATGCATATCAGGGCTGCAACGAATAGCAGTACTCCCCGGGCATTTTCACCCCAATTTACGAATCATAACGCGGTCGGCACCCCTCTTAACGACCGTAATGGAATGGTTCCCCTGCCGTTCCGAGAGTCTCCGTACG
>JBMYUJ010000037.1:0-29211 GCA_049605255.1 Magnetospiraceae bacterium | reverse complement strand
GTTCAGTCTGGCGCTTTCTGGCATCTTGGGGCCCACCATTATGGGCGGGCTCCTCTGTGCGGCCTTGTTGGTGGCACGGGCGCCGCGCGGCGGGCTCGCCCCGGTGCCCGCCACTTTTGGTTTGTTGAACTGGTTGTTGTTTTTCGGGCTTTTCGCCTGGTGTTCCTACTTCAAGTCAGAACTTTATGCGGTCAGTCTGATCTTTGTCCTGCTAGCGCTGCCAGTGATCGCCGGCTACCTGCGGAATGAAGGTGGGCGCGAGCGCTATGTGATGCTGGTCCTTTTACCCGTGTTGGTATTCCTGGCGGCTTCCAGCAAAATCTCGACAGGTGCGGTGCTCGGTGTTGGCGTCGCGGCGGCAATCTGTTTCGCGGGGCGATTCAGCCTCCGCGCAATTGCCGTGGCGGTGTTCCTGGGGGGTGTCCCCATATTTCTGGATTACGGGCTGGGACGATTGAATAATCTGGCGGGATGGGGCGCCACTTATAATCTCCAGGAAAAATCTTTTTTCGCGCTGTTCAATTATGCGCGAAATTTTCCCATCCAGGTTTTGGTGCATGTGGGATTCGTCGTCATCCTCAGCCTACAGTTTTTGCGGCATCTGCCGACCGATCGGCGGGAACGGGATATTGGCCTTGCCCTGTTGGCCATGATGTGGGCGGCGATCTGCGCCTCCAGCATCTTGAATGTGGAAACCACGGCGCCCTGGTATTTCCTCAATCCATCCATGTGGATTGGCCTGGTGCTGATGGCGCATTTGTCCCTGGCGTCTAACATCGCCCTGCGCTTGTCGCCAAAAAAGCAATCGATCCTAATGGTCGTTTTCTTCGCCCTGATGAATGTTTTCAATTTCGAACTGGCCAAGATTGGGTTGTTCTCGGTGGACCGGGCCTGGAATGCCCTGGAAGCCGGCGTGCCAGATGGCCCTGGGTCCTTGGGGACACGCCTGTTTAGCCAGACCGAACTGGGCCACGCGTTCCATACAATGAAACAGTCCGAGCAGAAAATTGATGGCGTCCATGTGGCCGCCGACAATCCCCGGTTTTGGACGCTTTACGAAAAATGCTGGCCTAGTTCCTACATCTTTCCGGCGACCCTCGGCATTCCCATGCTAATGGGCCGCCCGCCGCGATCCCCCGATTGCGAGGAGACCACTTCCTATGGGATGGCCCAGTATCCGCCAGAAAAATCATCCGCCCGCCCCCTAACGGACAGCGACCTCGTGGTGGCGGCGCAAGCCCGCGGCATGGCGACCATCGCGGTCCTGCGGGCTGATGGGGTTCTGGATATTTTGCCGGGCAAGGCGGAGTGAGGAGGGGCCAGGATCGGCATCCGCGCGGATTTGCCGGTTGGAGCACGGGGACGTGGGGGCTTAACGCCGTTCCGGCTCTTGGGGGGACGGCAGCGTGATGGTCACGATCGTGCCTTTGCCCAGGTCGCTTTTCAGGTCAAAGGTCCCACCATGCAAGTCCACCAGATGTCGCACGATGGGCAGGCCAAGCCCGGTTCCCTCATGGGCGATCTCCGCGGAGTCTCGTGCTTGGCCGAACGGCATTAGAACGGTGTCGAGTGATTCCGGGGCAATGCCGCTGCCTTCGTCGGCGACCTCGATAATCACCAGATCGGGATTCTCCCGATGGGCCCTTAGGAGAATAAATCTGTCCATGGGTGTGTATTTATCCGCGTTGGACAGCAGGTTGATCAAGATCTGTTGAATGCTGCGTTGGTCGGCGTAGATATGCTTTGCATCTTCCGCGATATTGATGATGATATCGTCAACATTCCGGCCACTATGGGGCCGGATAAGGTTTTTGACCTCCTCCATGACCATGGCCAAGTCAAAATAAACCGGATTTATCTGGGTCTCGCCAGCCTCAATTTTTGAGAGATCCAGGATATCATTGACGATCTTCAATAGATGCTGACCCGAGGTTTCGATATCGCGCGCATATTCGACATATCGTTTGTTGGTGATGCCGCCGAGGGCTTCGCCCGAAATCATCGCCGCGAAACCGCAGATCCCGTTCAGCGGCGTTCTGAGTTCGTGGCTCATGGCCGCCAAGAATTCCGACTTCGCCTGATTGGCCTTGTCGGCCTCGGATACCGCGTTCAGGAGTGATAGTTCCAATCGGGTGCGTTCGGCCAAGTGGATAGCAATTTGCCGGAGGGCATACACCAAGAACACCAAGGCCGTGATTATCGCGCCGATAAATCCGGCGGTGGTCCCTAAGGTGAGCTTGTCTAAGGACTCGATCCGCGTTTTCAGCAAATCTTTTTCGTGTTGGTACATGTCGTCGATGATGGCGCGGATGCCATCCATGTATCTTTTCCCTTCATCCGACTCGACGATGGCGATGGCCTCTGGATGGCGCCCGTCCCGAGAGAGGGAAATCGTCCGCCCCAACTCGGCCAGCTTGAGGTCAATGACCGGTTGGAGCCGATCCAGCCGATCCTGCTGTTCGGGATTGTCGGAGGTTAGGCGACGAAGGGTATTGAGCGCCGTGCCAATGTCGGAAATGGCTTCGTTATAAGGCGCCAGATAAGCCACATCGCGGGTGAGGAGATAACCCCGCTGCCCGGTTTCCGCATCTTGGGCTTTGGAGAACAATTTAATCAGGTCATCCTGGACGTCGTGGGTATGGCTTACCCAATCAGCCGCGACGGTGGATTTATGGGACAGGTAGAATGTTGTAAGTACTAATAATACAAAAGCCAAAGCAGCGGCCAAAAGTGAAAATTGGCCGGATCGTGAGACCCCAAGCCTCATAAATAATGTCATTGTAGGTTCGTTCCCCGCGACTCTCCGGCCAAGGTTTCCAGATAAGCCTAAGGTCAGGGGCGGGGGCGTATAAAGAAACGTTTAAAATAGATGATCTCCCAAGCGCTTAGATTCCAGTCTCTGCGCGATTTCAAGATACGACCCTGGTTTGTTAAAGCTCTTATAGTCCGTATTATTCCGAAAATTTACGGTGCCCTTTTGATGAATAGAAATATTGGACGAAAGTCAAAATATTTTATTTGGATTCAAGGGATTATGAAGGCGGTTCTATGCCAGCAAGGGGAACAGGTTTTTGTGCCGCGTTGCATCTACCGCGATTGCGGCGTCTGCCAGACGATGGGTTTGGCACTTAAGCGACGAAAATAGCGGTTGCGCCGGGAAGAGTGGGTTGTTCAGGAGGCGGCCTATGGTCAATCCCCCGGGTCTCCAAGGGGAAACAGCAAGCGAACCTTTGTTCCTTTCCCTGGCTGTGAATTGATCTCCATGGTGCCGCCATGCAATTCCATGATCATCATGGTCAGGGACAATCCCAGGCCGGTACCTTGGTTCCGCCGCACATAGGCCTGCCCCTTCGCTTGCCCAAAGGGTAGGAGGGCGGTGTCCAATTCTTCCCCGCTCATGCCAGGGCCTTCATCGGCGACGGTTAGGGCGATCCAGCGGTTGCTTTGATGGGTTTCGAGGCACACCTCGCCCGAACCCATGAACTTGACCGCATTGCCCACAATATTGAACAAGGCCTGTTTGATCCGGACCGGATCTCCTTGAATGGCCGGGGTGTCCGCCATGCGGTCGGTCAGAGTGATCCGTTTTTCCTCCGCCGCGACCCGCAGGAGGTCCAGCACCTCTCGGGCGATGACCTCCACATGAACCGGTTCTTCTTCAATTTCCATCTTGCCTGCCTCGATCTTCGCCAAATCGAGGATCTGATTAATGGTCTCCAACAGATGCCGCCCACTGCGGGCGATGAGGGCGGCATATTCTTCGTAGGTCTCGGGCAGGGGGCCGAAAATGCGATTATTCATCGCCTCCGAAAAACCGATGACGGCATTGAGCGGCGTGCGCAATTCATGGCTCATATTCGCCAGGAAATCGGATTTTGCTTTGTTCGCCTCGATGGCGTCCTGTTTGGCCAGTTCGAGTTCCAGTTCAGCTTGCTTGATTTGTGAAATATCAACCCCCATGCCGACGACCTGGGTCTCCTCGCCCATTTGAATAGACCGCAGCCGGAAAGCGTGGCTCGCCTCCCCGCCCGCAGCGGATTGGATGTCTATTTCGGCGAAGGCCTCCCCCATCGCCAGTGCCGTTTGCATCTCCTCCAGGATATCATCGCGCTGATAATGGGGGACAATGTCGCGTAGTTTTAACCTTGCAAGGGTTGAATCAGAGCGCTCGGTGACGGTTTCAAGCGCTTGATTCCAGCGCAGAATGCGGCCGTCGGGCGAGAGTACCACGAGTATTCCCGGAACGGATTCGAACAAGGTTTCGGTAAATTTGCGCTCCTCCCGGAGTTTTGCCGCGTTCCGCGCGATCATCCAAATGGCAATCGGCCCCACAACGAGAATCAGGATAAGTATGGAGACTTGGAGACGGGTGAAAAACTGCAGCCGCGCCGCCAGCGCTTGCTGCAGCGCCGTTTCCACCGCATCGGCGGCGGCAATGTAGCGGTCAAAGATGACATCGAATTCTTGATCGATCTCTGATCCGGCCTGGGACTTTTGCCGTTCCGCCCAACGGGCGCGCGCGATCGTTTGCAGGGTTTCGTAGATCGCGAGGGAATCGGCAACCCGGTCTCGAAGATCCGCGTTGTTTAGCGGATAGAACCGGCCCTCCGGGTTTTCGCCCCCGCGCAACATGCTGTTGGCGTACCAAGCGGAGTCCGCGAACAGGCGCCACACAACCTCGATATCCTCTTCGCTATCCCCGCTCAGGATCTCTTCAAACCATAAATGGGCCGTCGTGGCATTCAGCTTGATCTCCATGGCAGCGTCGATTTGCGGCGCATAATGGGCAGCAAGATCCCGCCCCGCCAGCAGCGATGTCAGCAGGCCAATCGCCGCGAGGAGAACAGGCAAGGACAGTCCAAAAATGAACAAGACCGCTGTTTGAGGTCGTCCCGTTCGGCTCTTGCTTGCCAAAGAATGCGTATTTTCAACCATGTGAAATACACCAAGGGCTTGTTTTAAGAGTGCAGAATCGAATTGGGAGAGGTGGCCTATATTATACCTATAAAAGGCATAAGACTTAAATTAATTGTGGGATTAAATGCAGGGCGATGACCGATTTTCCCGACCACGGGGCTCGGTCGACCAATCGATGGCAACGGCCACCAAGACGCCGCCATATGCGCCAAAAACCGCCAGCCGCCGACACGGCTTTTCCGGGTGTCATTCCGCTCGGTCTCAGCAGCTTGGCGACCCCGGCAGGATTCGAACCTGCGACCTACTGCTTAGAAGGCAGTTGCTCTATCCAGCTGAGCTACGGAGTCGTGGCTATTTGTCGTGCTTCCCGCGGAGGGCGGAGCGGATGTTGTACCATCGCCCGCGAGCGGTTTCCAGCCTGAGGGGCGCTAACCGGTCCCTTTTGAAAACGCACCGACGCCGCCCCTGGGTTTCCAGGTAAGGGGCGGCGCCGAGCTGATGGCCGTGGGAGACCGGGAGCGTTGGTTAATACCCCACGGCGTCTGCTTCGTAATGGATGCCCTTGGCGGCGGCCTGGCCGCGCACGGTATCGTGGATCTTATGATCCAGGGAGTCTTCCGCGCCGCCCATTTCCGCGATCTTGTCTTTCATGAAGGCGTCCCGTTGCGCGCTCAGCTCCTTGATTTCCTGGCGCAGGGCATCGCGGCGTTCGGCGGTTTCCTTGACCACGGCTTCCCGTTCTTCCGGCGCCATGGCTTGCAATGGCGCGGGCAGATTGGCTTCGTCCATGCGAAAGAGGTCGACCAGGCCGCTGGAAACATCATCCACCAATTCCCCTTCGCCCACGAAGTTCTTGTGGCCGCTGTCGGAGGCATTGAAGGCCGCCCGGCGGGCTTGCGAGGCCACAGACGCGCCGCTATGGAGTTTTTCCGCCGCGTCCACCTTGCGTTGGCGCGCGGCTTTTTCTTCCGCATCCCCGTAATAGAGGCGGGTGCCATCCAGCTCGGCCGACAATTCCGCCAGCTTGGCGTCATACGGGGTGGCCATGGCGACGCCGCCGCCGGATTGATCCACCTGGAAATATTCGCCGCCGCCCAATTGGGCGATATGGGTCCAGCGGGTTTGGGTCTGCTGGTCGCGACCGCATTGAATGGCATTCACCACGATGCCCTTTTCGCGGGCCAGGGCGATGGTGGCGGGGTAGGCCACATCATTCTGGTAATCCATATGGGGCGGGGCATCGCCCACCAGGAACACCACCCGGTAGGTATCCTGATCGTCGCTCCAATGGATGCTGTTGATGGCATCGCTTAGGGCGGCATTCACGCTTTCCGGCCCGTCGCCACCACCGACGGCGCGGAAATCCATCAGCGTGGCATACATGCTGTCCAGATCGTCGGACAGGTCCACGGTGCGGGTGATGTAATCATCTCCCCGGTCGCGGAAGGCGATCAGGCCCATGCGGATTTCCGGTGCCGGGTCGGCTTGTGCCATGGTGGAGGCGATGGACCAGATCTTATCCTTGGCGGTTTGGATCATGCCGCTCATGGAGCTGGTGGTATCGAGCACGAAGACCACCTCGATCTTGGGGGTTTCTTGCTGTACGGGGAGGATCGTGACCTCCGGCGGGCGGGTGCCCGCGCCAACCGGCTTATGGTTGGGCAGAAAGGCGAGGCCAGCGGCGGTGGCGGCGACCAGGGATACGGCGAGAATCTTGGTTTTCATGGGATTTTCTCCTAAGGCAATCAGCGAGAGGCGGTGAGGCCGCGCAGGGCGGTTTCCGCCGCCTTGTGCGCCCGTTCGAAGGGGTCATCGAGAATTTGCGGGCCGGGCTTGGCGCTCTTCACCGGCAGGAACACGAACAGGGCTTGCACCAGGAAGAAGCACCAGAACCCGGCAAACAGGCTGCCGGTTTGATCGACCGCCCAAATGGCGGCGGCGAGGCTGAACCCGGTCAGGGTCAGGTCGGCCAGCGTGGTGAAGAAGCCGCTATGGAAAAATAGCGTCCGCACCAGCCAGATTGCCCCCGCATGGAGGGCCAGGAACAGTCCCAGCGGCGGGTGCCAGAGCCACAGGACGCCCGCACCGAGGGTCCATATAAGGCCGGTGGCAACGCGGCCCACTCGGCTGTCTGCCCGGCGCAGCAGGTAGACGAGGTGCCCCCCGGCAAGGGCGGCGACCAGAAGCCGGAACATGCTGCCCAGCAGCGGCAATTGCGCGGGCAGGACGGTGTAGAGAATGCCACCGATCAGGCTGGCGGCGACGGCAACGCCGACACCTTCAAAGAAGCTTGGGCGTTTCATTGGCTGGACCTCTTTTGCTTTTCGCGCAAATAAGCGACCTCCACATCCGCGTCTTGCACGGCGGGGTCACCAGAAGCACCGGTGTAGGGATCAACGGTGGGAGGTGTCTCCCGTGCCAGAATGTCTGCCTTTTGGCGCATGCTTTCCAATCGGGTCCGGTTTTCCCGCACCCGCTTGGCGAGGAGGGAAAGTTCCTCCGCCAACGAGCCCTGCTTGCGGGCGACGAGGGCATCGAAACGTTCGGTTTCCAACCGGCGGCGGATCAGGCTTTTCGCCAAGTCTTCCGCCTCTGCAGCGAAGCAGCTATCCAGTTCTTCGGCGATGGTGGCAAGGCTTTGGGCGAGGTCGGCGCGCTGTTTATCGATACGGTCCAGTTCCAGCCGCAAAACTTGGATACGCTGTTCGTCTGCGTCTTGCGCCGCCTCCATCTCCCGGATGGCTTGGCGAAGCAAGGTTTCCGGCTCTTCCAAGCGGTCGAGCACGGCGTGAAGGTCGGCGTGGAACAGCCGGGTAATGCGATTGATCAAGGCCATGATGGGAACCTCCTGGCAATGGCAACGGGATGTCATGCCAAGAAGTGTATCGGCCTACTCGCTGGGATATCAGACAGCGGTTGGTAAATAGGGAGGGGGGGAGTTTACAGGGAGTTTACATTTCAGAGCGGCGGAGCCAGGAGAACCCTATTTGGAATCTTCTGATTCATGTTGCGCCTTGCGGCGTTGTTTGTTCTTGTACATGCGGACATCGGCGGCTTGTGTCAGGGCCTCCAGGGTTTCGCCATCGATGCCGAAAACCGCGACCCCCAAGCTCATTTCCGCATTTATGACGGCGTTGCCCACCGTTATTGATTGGCTCTCCACGGCGAGACGCAGCTTCTCGCCAAACTGCTCTCCCAGGGGGAGGGTTAGTTCCGGGGCGAGGACAACGAACTCATCGCCGCCGATGCGCGCGGCCACATCCACCGCGCGGATATTCTCATTCAAAGTCTGCGCGGTGCGGATCAAGACCGCGTCCCCCGCTTCGTGCCCATACTGGTCGTTTATCGGTTTGAAGTGATCCAGATCGATCAGGAGTAAGGCAAAGGGGCGCCCGTAGCGCTGCGCCCGCTGGATTTCCCGTTCCGCCACATGGGCCAGATAGCGGCGGTTGAAGGCGTTGGTCAGGTGATCGCGGATGGAGAGTTCCTCCAGCGCCCTGTTTTGCTCGATGATCTTGGCGATGAGCTGGTTGAAGCTCCTCCCGAGATCAGAAAGCTCACTAATTCTAAAGCTTAAGCGGGCAGGAAGTTCCTTGATGGTGGACAAGGTTTTCATATGCTCGATGGTGTCGTGAAACTGCTCGACGGGGCGGACGACGAAGTTTCGCAGCACGATAAAGACGAGGATGAACAGCAAGCCGAACAAAAGCCCGAAAACGAGAACGAATTTTTCCAACACCGCCTGTATGGGCACTTGTACCGTGGAGGTTGAAAATTGGACATCCAGCACGCCTTGCAGGGCATTCACTTCTGATGTGATATGACAATCCAGGCATTCTTCTTGTGCGAGGATCGGATAGAGAAAGCGGATATTATCCTCCGCAATGACGAATTGCTCCTCGCCAGTCTTCAGGGCTTGATTTAACAGGGAGTCCGTCGCCACGGCGGTTTTTCTGCCGGGCACGTCGCCGAACTGCGAGACCACCAAGGGGCTGCGGTATAAGTGGATTCTGGTATCACCGATGGAGGATTCCAGACGGTTGATAATGTCGGCGATATCGTTTCTGGTCCAGCCCTTGCGCATCACCGCGTAAAGACTTTGGAACACCACCCGAGAGCGCTTCAACGCTTGGTTATGGGAAATTTCGCTGACGGTCCGGCTTTGCAGGTAGACGACAATACCTACCATGGTGAAGGTCGAAAACAGCAGAACACCACAAAACGTGATGATGATGGTCATCGACAAAGAGAGTTTACGGATACGCCTCACCTACGTTAAGTCCTGCTATTCTGTACTTTTAGCATGTTAACTTATTAAGTTATTCCAAAGGTTTGGAAGCCAATCTGGTATTATAAAACCGCATTTCTTAATAAATTAGATAAGGGTCATACGGCTTTCAAAGCCCTGAAAGCTCTTAGAGAAAATTGATTAAGCTTAGGGGAAAAAGTTTCAAGATTTTGGGCGTTGCACCTATAGTTGCTGATGCGAACCTGGAACTCGCAAAAAGGGTTCGCGCCACCGATTGCCGTGGGGCGCGGACCCTGAATGTTGAATTTACAAAAAGGTTACCAAGTAAATATATGAAATCAAAGGCGTTTGGCAGGTTTCTACCTTTGTTCGCGGTATATGATTTCAAGGGGTTACAGGTAAAGTGCCAAACGGCTTTGGTTGTAAACAGATAGCGCGCTCCCCTACGCTAATAGGGGCTATTCGCCGGTTAGCCGCCCCACCGGTTGCGCCAAAGGGGCGGCACTAAATAGGAGAGAGGCGATGGATGAACCACTTTATTACGCCAAACGCGGATGAGGGGATGTGATGCTCTACCAAATCCCACACAAAAGCACTGGCTTTATCCTCTACGAGCGGGACTGCGACAGTATGGCAGACTGTGTGTCTGCCGCCGTCCGCGAGGGCGTGAGTCTAGCGGGGGCCGTCCTAACCGGGGCCGACCTAACCGATGCCGTCCTAACCGGGGCCGACCTAACCGATGCCGTCCTAACCGGGGCCGACCTAACCGATGCCGTGCTGAACGGGGCTGACCTGCGCCGGGCCGTGCTAACCGGGGCCGTCCTGCGCCGGGCCGTCCTGACCGATGCCGTGCTAACCGGGGCCGTGCTGAACGGGGCCGACATGATCGAGGCCGTCCTGCGCGGGGCCGTGCTAACCGGGGCCGACATGCGCGGGGCCGTCCTAATCGAGGCCGTCCTGCGCCGGGCCGTCCTGACCGATGCCAACCTGCGCCGGGCCGACATGACCAGGGCCGACCTCGGCAACGGAATGACAGCCAACGCACCCATCATCCAAATCTATAATCTGCCCCATCCCGTTACCGTATTCGATAGTTACATGACTATCGGATGCCAGACACATTCTCTGTCCGATTGGTGGGCGTTCACCTACAACCAGATCGAGGCCATGGACGAGGGCGCGGCTGAGGAATGGTCGCAATACAAAACAGCGATTTTTGAGTTGATCCGCGCATCTGGGCGGACGTGGGAGGGTATGTGATGGTAACGAGGCCTTGGATGAAGGCGGAACGGGGTGGGTCATCGCGAGAAGCGGCTACATTCAGGAAACCGACCTACTAATGGAATGCACTACGGAAGATAATGGGTTTAACCACACATGGGATAAAGGTTTGTGTGTCGGCGTCTACCTTTTGACGCTCAAACCTTGGTCCTATCAAGACTATAGCGGCGAAATAGATGTCGGTATCGATGTTTCTAACATAGTTCCGCTTTGGCAAGCCGGTGCTGGTATAAAAGATCAAACAGTAGCGGTAGGCCAATGACAACGATTTTTTGGGTGTTCCTGGCAATAAACGGGATCGCCATTCACGGAATAGCGACGGCTTTATGCGCCCCAGGAGATGAATGATGGCTGTTAAGATCACATACGAATGCGATGGTTGCTTTGCCGAAGCGCCCGCCACACGCCGTCCACGGCGGTATTTCCATTCATTCAATGGGAAAGGATACGGCTTCGGCAAATATCACTTCGACACTATCGAAGATGTAGCGCCGGGGGGTTGGTAAGCATTCGACCCAATAACTGGCCTTTGTTACTGCCCAGAATGCTGGGAGGTTATTGTAAATCCAATGGGTGACGTGCAACCGAATACTTCTACGCAAATTTCTTGATGAAGAACTTGATCGCCACATCGAATATTTGCTTAAAAAATCCAAAAGCGCCTATAAGCCGGAGACTATGTGATGCTTTATAAAATCCCACACAAAACCACTGGCGCTATCCTGTACGAGCGTGACTGCGACAGTATGGCAGACTGCGTAATCGCGGCAGTGAGTGAGGGCGTGAGTCTGATCGAGGCCGACCTGACCGAGGCCGTCCTAACCGGCGCCGTCCTAACCGGCGCCGAACTGTGTGACTCCGACCTGACCGGCGCCGACCTGACCGGCGCTGACCTGCGTTGGGCCGACCTGCGCTGGTCTGACCTAACCGGCGCTGACCTGAGCCGGGCCGACCTGAGTGACTCCGACCTGTCCGGCGCCGACCTGATCGAGGCCGACCTGACCAAGGTCGATCTCTCCGGCGCCGACCTAACCGGGGCCAATCTCGGCAACGGAATGACAGCCAACGAGCCCGTCATCCAAATCTATAATCTGCCCCATCCCGTTACCGTATTCGATAGTTACATGACTATCGGATGCCAGACCCATTCTCTGTCCGATTGGTGGGCGTTCACCTACAACCAGATCGAGGCCATGGACGAGGGCGCGGCTGAGGAATGGTCGCAATACAAAACAGCGATTTTTGAGTTGATCCGCGCATCTGGGCGGACGTGGGAGGGTATGTGATGGTAACGAGGCCGATGGATATGGTTGAGCGGGTAGCGCGGGCGATTTTCCTGGAACGTCCAGACCTGGAACAGTGGCACTGGCCTGGAGACGCTCCACGGAAATGGAAAAGTCCTGGTGGCGCTCTTTATGACAGCCACACTCTTCCGCATTGCACGGCTACAGGGATACGTGCTCAGGCCAGGGCCGCTATTGAGGCCACGCAGTACCCCCAAACAACGCCGCCAAGCGCGACTGATAGGAGTGAGGTCATGGCTAACGACCCGAAAATTAGAAAACACGGGAGGGAATCGCCCTCAAAGCTAGGCGGGGTGCGGGATACAGGAAGAAATCAGGCTGATAGGAAATCAGTCGAACGGAGTGGATCGAAGAAGCAGCGGGGTGCCTGACACTGGGTCAACGGGGGTGCATGATGGTCCATATAATGACCGCAGAAGAACGCGCAAAAGCCCTTAGCCTGTACCGGATTTGACGGCATATCGCAAGCGGAAATACTGCTCGCTTTCCTGTGCGAATACGAAGCCAGAAAAGACAGAGGACGGCTGGCGATGGAACGCGAGGAAGCACGTCAAGAATGCCTGCGAGGCGTGTGGCGGCACATTGAACTTGCACGTTCATCACTGCAATCACGACATAACGGACAACACGCCGACGAATTTGCAAACGCTTTGCGGAAGCTGTCACGCGGCGCACCATCACTTTACCCGCAGACTTGGAAAAACGGTTTCTGGGAGGATGGCATCCCGCGTGTAATTCATGGGATACCCAAGCGGGTGGACCGGCTTAGAGGATTAGGCAACGCCGTCGTCCCGCAAATCCCGGAAATGATTGGCCGGGCGATCCTGGCTGTTGAAGGTGAGGCATGACCCCAGGCGCATTACCTCGCGAGAAAGCTGCTGCGTTTGTCGGCGTATCCCCCGGCACCTTCGATAAGGAAGTTGCGCGCGGGATATGGCCGCCGGCGTTGCCTCTGCCGGGTAGGAAAAAGCGCTGGTCGCGGAAAGCCTTGCAAGACGCTATCGACAGGTATCATGGTGGGCTTGGTGAAAACCCTGATAAGGTAATGGCTGAATTGGATAGTTGGGTGCCGTGAAAATCACGCTCAAATACGTTGATACGGTCACAGCACGCGGGAACACCTATTATTATTTCCGCCGTGGTGGCCGCAGGATTGGACGCCTGCCGGGAAAACCCGGTGAGCCTGCGTTCATGTCGGCGTATAACCAATTCCTCACTGAGCGGCCACGGGAAGCCGTTCAGCGGGGTACATTGCGTGCCACCATAGCCTAGTATTACGCTAGCCATGAATTTTCAGACAAAGCTGACGCGACACGAACTGCGTATCGCCGGTATCTGGATATTGCTGCGCGGTCGCCAATCGGAAAATTACTATTGATGGATGTGACAAGGCCCCACATCCGGGCATACGCGGATGCGTTCGCCGACAGACCGGCAACTAGGAATGGTCACCTTCGGGCGTTGGGGGCTGTGTTCGCTTGGTGCGTTGAGCGGGATATGGTCTTGCAAAGCCCAATCCATGGGATAAAATTTGGCAAGACAGGTGAGTATCAACCCTGGCCTGAAAAAACCCTAGAACACTTCTTGGAAAACGCTGAACCTGATATGCGCGATGCCGCCATGCTTGCCGTTTATACCGGCCAACGGCGGGGTGACGTGATAGCCATGCGCTGGTCTGACATTGACGACGATATGATCCGCGTAACCCAGCAAAAAACAGGCGCTAGGCTGGCAATTCCGATCCATCCTGATCTTGCCGACCATTTGCCAAAGATCCAGAAGAACGCCATCACGATCCTATCCACACCGATAGGCAGGCAGTGGGGCGCAAACACCTTCGCCAAGCGGTTCAAGGCTGAAACCGACCGTTTGGGCATCACAGGATTAGTGTTCCACGGGTTCCGAAAGACGGCGACTGTACGTCTGGCGGAAGCCGGATGCAGTACCGAATTAATCAAGGCGATCACCGGTCACACGACCGATGCCATGATATCGTATTACGCGAAAGGGGCAAACCAAGAACGGCTTGCGCGGAAGGCAATTGCCAAACTAGTGCCAAACAATGCAAAAAAACAAGGCAAACCCTAGAGACGAATTTACAAAAAGGATACATGCTGTTGCCGCCTGTGTTTGCTAGGATTCCGTCCTATGAGCGAACGAAAATCACGGATTCTGGTCGTTGAAGATGAGCCCGCCATCCGCACCGGGTTGGTGGATGTGTTGGTTTTCCACGGCTTCGAGGTGGAATTTGCGGACGAAGGGCCGGTGGGGTTGAAGAAGGCCCTGGGCGGCACCTTCGATCTTATTTTGCTGGATGTGATGCTGCCCGGCATGGATGGCTTTGAGATTTGCGAGCGCATTCGTGCAAAAGACCCTGACCAGCCCATCATCATGCTGACGGCCAAAACAGCCGACGAGGATATCATTCATGGTTTGCGGCTGGGTGCCGATGATTATGTGGCCAAGCCATTCTCGGTTGCCCAGCTGGTGTTGCGGGTACAGGCGGTCTTGCGGCGGTCGGGCAGCACGGCGGAAAGCGGCAACGAGATTCATCTCGATGGGGTGGTGATTGATGTGCGCAATCTATCCGGTCGGCGTGGCGCGGCGGAGATCGCCTTTACCCGCCGGGAGATGGCGGTGTTGCAGTATCTCAAAGCCAATAACGATCGTCCCGTCCCGCGAGAGGAATTGCTGGCCAAGGTCTGGGGATACGCCAAGAATTTGGAGATCGAAACCCGCACGGTGGATATCCATATCGCCAAGCTGAGGCGCAAGATCGAGGCGGATTCGGCGCATCCGAAAAACTTGATCACCGTGCGCGGCGCCGGATACCGGCTGGTCGGCGGCTGAGATGGCGGCCCGGGCGCCCATGGGTGTGGATAAACGTCGGCTGCGGGTCGGCCTCGCCTTGTTTTTCCTCGCGCTCTTGATCCCCAGCGCGGTGCTGGTCACCCGGTCCTATGGCGAGTTGAAATGGGAAGTGTTTCATCGTCATCGGCTCTTGGCGGAAGAATTGGCGGGCCGGATCGATGCGCGCCTTGCCACCCTGATTGCGGGCGAAGAGGCGCGGACCTTTACGGATTACGCCTTTCTCAACGTGGCGGGGGACCCCACAGCCAATTTTCTGCAGCGCTCTCCGTTGGCGCAGTTTCCG
Organism: Magnetospiraceae bacterium; assembly: GCA_049605255.1. Taxonomy (GTDB): domain Bacteria; phylum Pseudomonadota; class Alphaproteobacteria; order Rhodospirillales; family JBMYUJ01; genus JBMYUJ01. The sequence continues at coordinate 14,306 of JBMYUJ010000037.1, read as the reverse complement.
GTTAATGCGGCCGTTCCCGGTTTGATTGGATATTTTCAGGTGGATACCGGCGGTGGATTCAGTACGCCGTTACTCCCACCGGAGGGGACGGAATTCGGCGGCTACGGTATCCCCGAGGCGGAGCGGGCGGCCCGGACCGCCTTGGCCCAGCGGATCCATGATATTCTCGCCGATAACCGCCTGGTGGCGGAAACCAGTAGTGAAGTTGAAGACCTTGCCGTCCAACCGCCGCCCCTTCGATATTCCGCGCAGCGCCGGGATCAAGACGGCGCGGGCGACGGCGCCGCCTCGTCTTTTAGCCTCGATAGCCTGAGCAACCTGGGCCGTCTCTCCGCACCGTCAGCAGAGCCGGAAGCCGCGCTTGAGGAATCGCAATCCGTGGCCCCCACCATGGCGCGCGCGCCTCAACGCAATACCCCCCAGGCAAAAGCGCCGATCGATAGTGCGCCCCAGGCCCAGGCGGCCTTTGACAAGTTGAGCGCTTCAAACGATGAAGAGCGGAAACTGCGCGGTGTTTTGAGCGACCGGAAGGATGCCGAAAAGAATGAGGCAGATGATGGGTTTGCGGATTCGGCGAAAGTGACGAAGCGGCAGAGCGACTATGCGGGATCTCGGGCGCTGTCTCTGGAAAAGCGGGCCCTGGAGAAACGAGGTCGCAAGGAGGTGGGCGCCTTGCCCGAGCCGCAAGCACCACTGCCCGCGCCGACGGAAGGGGTCGCGGCAGAGGCGCTCGTCGAACCGGCGGATGCGGCCCCGGCGGTGGTGCGCATCACCACCTTTGAAAGCGAGGTGGATCCGTTCGAATTCAGCCGCTTGGGCAGTGGGCAGTTCGTGTTGTTTCGCAAAGTGTGGCGGGCGGATCAACGCTATATCCAGGGCGCGGTGATCGACGCCCAGGTTTTTTTGAACAGCCTGATCGGCGATGCCTTTCGGGAGACCGGCTTGTCGCAAACCAGCAGCTTGACGGTGGCCTATCGGGGCGCGGTGACCATGACCTTGGAAAGTGCCGGGCGGGCCTATAGCCCGCAGGTGGAAAACCCCGAGGGCAGCCTTTTGTATCGCACGCGCCTGTCTGCCCCCGCGGGGGATGTGGAACTGATCTTCCAGGCGGGGAACCTGCCTACCGGGCCGGGCGGCACGGTGATTCTCTGGACCGCCGCCGCCCTGGGCTTGATCCTCACGGGCGGGTTTGCAGTGCTGTATCGGCTTGGAATGAAACAAATCGCCTTGGTACAGCAGCAGCAGGATTTCGTTTCGGCTGTCAGTCATGAACTGAAAACCCCGCTGACCTCGATCCGCATGTACGGGGAAATGCTGCGCGAAGGCTGGGTGCCGGATGAAAAACGTCGTACCTATTATGATTTCATCCATGATGAGGCGGAGCGTCTGTCGCGCCTGATCGCCAATGTGCTGCAATTGGCGCGTATGACCCGGAACGATGAGTCGGTTGCCCTGTCCACCCATACGGCGGCGGAATTGATGGATGGTCTGCGCTCGAAAATCTCTTCTACGGCAGATCGGGCAGGGTTCGCCCTGACCCTGCATCTGGAGGAGGATGCGGCGGGTGCCGCCCTGGCCGTCGACCCCGACCGCTTCACCCAGGTGTTCATCAATCTGGTGGATAACGCGGTGAAATTCGCCGCAAAGGCCCAGGTCAAAAAGGTCGACCTGAGCTGCCGCAACCAGGGCCGGGACCGGGTGGTGTTTGCCGTGCGGGATTACGGGCCCGGCGTGCCCAAAGATCAAATGCGGAAGATATTCACCCTGTTTTATCGCGGGGAAAGTGCTTTAACGCGGGAAACCGTGGGCACGGGGATCGGCCTTTCCCTGGTGCATCGCCTGGTGCAGGCCATGGGTGGGCGGGTGGACGTGGTCAACCAAGATCCGGGCGCCGAATTCCGGGTGGAATTTCCCCGCCTAAAATCGGACACAGAATAGAGTTCTCATTTGACTCCGCCCGCGCTAATCGCAACATAAGCGCTAAGCAAATCGTCCATTCCACAAGAGACCTCTATCTGTATGCGGTTTCTCCCCGCCCTGTTGCTCCTTCTGCTGACCGCCTGTGCCGGAAACGGGGCCGATACCGGGCCAGAAGACCCGTTCGCCGATGTTCCTGGGATTCCATACGAAACAGACGTGACCGGCGCCCCGACGGAAGATTTTCAGAGCCTGTTGGATAAATCCCTGCGGCTCTATCTGCTGGCGGAAAAGCCACCGCGGTCAAAGGCCCGGCTTGCCCGCCGGGCCGAATCCGATGAGGCGGTGATCAAAAAAATCCTCCGCTCGGAAGGATATTACAAGGGCACGACCGGCATCGAGATTACGGAATTGCCGCCGCCAGAAGAGGAAGATGCCGAGGCGCCGCGCTTTCGCGTGACCCTCGCCATCGATGCGGGGCCGCAATTCACCTTGGAACAGATGCGGGTGGAAACGCCGCCGCTAAAGGGCGGGCTCACGCTGCCCTCCGCCGCGGCTTTTGGCTTGCCGCCGGGGGCGCCCGCCCGCGCCGCCGATATCGTGGCCGTGGAATCGGCCACCGTCGAATGGTTGACCCAGCACGGCTATCCCTACGCTCAGCCCATCGATCGGCGGGCGGTCGCCGATCTGGAGGCCAACACCCTGGCGGTGACCAGTAATCTCAATCTGGGGCCCCGGGTGGCCTATGGCACCCTCCGGGTGGAAGGCCTGACCAGCGTGCAGGAAGAGTATGTGCGCACCTACCTGCCGTGGGAAGAAGGGGAGGTCTACACGGCGGAGGCCCTGGCGGCGATGCAACGGCGCCTGTTACAAACCGGGTTGTTCGAATTCGTGGCCGTGCGCCATGGCGAACCCCGAGAACTGGACCGGTCTGGCGAGGTGCCCCGGGTGCCGGTCCTGGTGACCACCGAAGAAGCCCCCCACCAAACCATCGGTGGCGGTTTGCGCTATTCCACGGATGTGGGCCCGGGCGGGCGGGCGTTCTATGAACATCGCAATCTGTTCGGCGCCAATGAAACCACCCGGGTCGAATTGCTCGCCAGCTTGGAGGCGCAAAGCATCGAGGTGACCTACCGGAAACCCCAGTTCCTGCGTGACCGGCAGGATCTGGTGGCGGGGGTTGGTCTGGTGCGCGAAGAGGCCGATGCCTATGAAGGCGTCGTTTTGTCTACCAATCTGGGCTTGGAACGGCAATTGACCACCCAATTGACCATCGGGTTGGGGGTCACCACCGAATGGGCCGCCATCGAACAGGACGGGGTGGATAAAACCTCCTATTTGATCGGCTTCCCGCTTACCGCCACCTACGACGCGACGGATGATTTGCTGAATCCCACCCGAGGCATTCGGGCGTCTTCCTCGGTAATACCCTATGGCGGGATGCTGGAAGATGCGTTCACCGGGTTTTTGGTGTTCGATAATCAGGCCAGCACCTATCTCGCTCTGGATGATGAGCTGAATTACATTCTGGCCCTGCGCGGGCGCCTGGGCAGCATTTTCGGGGTGCCCCGGGATGATATTCCGCTTACCCGGCGGCTCTATTCCGGCGGCGGCGGATCGGTGCGGGGCTACGAATCCCGGTTTATCGGCCCATTGGATGCGGATGGTGACCCGGAAGGCGGCCGCTCGGTGATGGAAATGGGCGTGGAACTGCGGGTCCGCTTTTTGGATGATTTTGGCATCGTGCCGTTCATCGATGCGGGCACGGTCAGCGACCAGATGTTCCCCGACTTCGATTCCGGTGTGCAGGTGGCTGCCGGGCTCGGGTTCCGCTATTACACGGCGATCGGCCCCATGCGACTGGATATCGCCGTGCCGCTTAACCCCCGCGACGAAGACGGGGCCTTTCAATTTTATATCGCGGTGGGGCAGGCTTTTTGATGCGCGCGCTTAGGATTTTCCTCGTTGCTTTCGTGTTGCTGGGGCTCGCCCCGCCGGCCCAGGCCTTTTCCCTCGCCAATTTCGATAACGATCTGGTCCGCTTCCTGTTGGAGCAGGTCAGCGTCGAGGGCGAGTTTGAAATCCAGGCCGAGGACATTATCGATAGCGCCGATGGCGGCACGGAGCTGCGGGGCGTCAAAATCGCCGATGCGTCAGGTGTTTGGTTCGAGGCACGGTCCTTCATCTTTACCTGGGAACCCAGCCGCCTGTTGAAAGGGGAAGTGGAAATTGGCCGCCTCGCCCTGGATGGGGCCCGCATGCACCGGCTGCCTTCGGGCAATGAGGTGTCGGCGGTGGATGACGGCGAGGCCGAAGAGTCTGATTTTTCTTGGCCCCGATCTCCCATCACGCTGTTCATTCGAAAGCTCGCCATCACCGATATGCTGATTGCCGAAGGGGTGTTGCCCCAGGCATTGGCCTTCGATGCCCTGGGCGCCGTGCGGGATGAGGGGGATGAGCAATCCCTGGCGCTGAAGATCACCCGAACCGATGCCATCGAGGGGATCATCGATCTCGCCTACCTCAAACGGTTTGATCAGGAAACCTTCAAGCTGGATCTGGACGCGCGGGAAGCCGCCGGGGGCTTGGTGGCGGCGCTGGCCGATTTGCCGGGGGACGTGCCGGTGTCCCTGACCCTCAACGCGGATGGCCCGCCCAGCAATTGGCAGGGCAAGCTCGCGTCCCGGGTGACCGATTTCTTCGCCGTCGATGGCATGATCACCGCCCGCTGGGCCGATCGGATCGGGGGCGATTTCACCTTGGCGGTGGAAACCGGGCCTCGGCTCGATGATACGATCCGCCTGCCCATCGGGGAGAAGGCGGAGATCATTGTTTCCGCCGATGAAAATGACGATGGGGTGATCGTGCTGAAGGAAGGGCGGCTCGTCGGGTCCGCCATGACCGCCAGCGCCACGGGCTCTTTTGACCGCCGCAGCCTGGTCAGCGATCTCGCCGTAGAGGTCACTTTGGACCCCGAAGGGGCAGCCCGCATGGCGCCGCTTTTGGACCCGCTTTCCATCGGCGGCGGCACGGTTTCGATCACGGTTCAAGGCCCGCCGGACGCCATTATTGCAACGGGCCGGGCGCGGGTCAGCGATCTTGCCGCGTTGGATTATGGCGCCGATGCCGCGACCGTGGATTTCCGGGTGGAGACCCAGGCCGCCGATGCCGCCGTCACCTTGGCGGTGGATGCGGTGGGCCCGCGCGGTGCGGACGCGGCGGTTGCCAAGGCCTTGGGAGAGGCCGTGCGGTTGCGGGTCGATGTGGCCAAGGTGGGAGACACGGTGACCCTGAACACCCTGGCCCTAGAGGCCAAATCCTTCACCTTTTCCGGGGATGGCACCATCGCCCTGGGGGATCCGGTGCGGCCCGACCTGAAATATACACTGACGGCCCCGGATGTGGGCCCCTTGGCCGCCATCGCGGGTCTGACGGCATCTGGCAGTTTGAACGCCGAAGGTCGCCTCGCGGGCGCCGAGCTGCCTCGCGCCACCGGTATCCTCGCCTTGACCGAAGCAGTAATTGATGGCCGGTCGCTGGGGAACCTGGTGGTCGACCATGACGTGCTGCTGGCGGAGGTGATTTCCGGGCAGGCCAGCGCGCAATTGCGCCAGTCTGAATTTGGCGATGGGGATATCAGAACCAGATTTTCCGCGGGGCCCGATCGGGTCGCTCTTGAGTCACTGGAGGCAGATATTCTGGGATTGCAGGCGGTGGGGTCGGCGGTGCTGCCGCAGGGCGGCGGTCTGCCCGACGCGCAGTTGGATGTGACCATCGATACGCTTTCCCCGTTGGGGACCCTGGCCTCCCTCTCCTTGCAGGGCGAGGGCAAGATGGCGGTGCGCTTGTATGGGGATGCCGATGCATCCGGCGCCGAACCGGCGGGGACTCTGGTGCTGGACGGGGCCCTGGAAGATCTGGATGTCGATGGCACCCGCGCGGCCCGGTTGGCGCTTTCCGGCAAAGTGCTGGAGGCGGTCACGCGCCCCGCTTTTGACTTGTCCCTCAACGGGGCGGGTATGCGTGCGGCGGACCTGCGCGCCGACCGCATCACGGTTACCTTGAAAGGGCCGCAGGACGCCCTGGCGGTGACCGCGCAGGTGAACGGGCAACTGCTGGAAAAATCTCTCTCGATGACTACGGCATTGCAGGCCGATTTGGTTGCCACGCCCGGACCGGTGCTCACGGTCAGCCGCCTGCAAGCGGCCCTGGCGGGGGAAACCATCCGGCTGGCCCGCCCGGCGACAGTCACCCTATCGGGCGCTCAGGTAGATATCCGGCCCCTCGCATTGGCCCTCCCCGATGGGGGCAGCCTGGCGGGGGCCATGACCTATGATCCCACGGCCCTGGAAGCCGATTTGACCTTGAATGGCTTGCCGTTGCGTCTTGCCAATCTGTTTGCCGAAACGCCGGTGACCGGCGGCGCCGTTTCCGGCAGCCTGAAGGGCCGCACGGGCGGTGCGCAGGTCGGCCTGCGGGGCAAGGTGGCGATCCGGGGATTCACCATGCAGGGCGCGGCGGAAGATGCGGGCGCCATCGATGCGGATATCGATGCGGCCTGGAACGGCGCGTTGTTGGATTTGGAGGGGTCCGTGTCCGGGCCGGTCAAACCGCCGCTTACCATGACAGCCCGGCTGCCCCTGCCGAAGGGGCCGGGCGCCTTCCCCGGTTTGCCCGCAAATCCCACGGTGCGGGCGGCGGTGAAATGGCAGGGCGATATTGAAACGCTGATGGAACTGGCCCCGGTTTCCGGGCATTTGCTGGCGGGCGATACGGTGATCGACGTGACCGCCGAGGGGGCGCTAACAGCGCCGCGCTTGTCTGGTACGGTCTCCCTCAAGAACGGGCGCTACGAAAATCTGGATACGGGAACCATCCTGCGGGATCTGGCGCTGGATACGGCATTTTCCGATAGCCGACAGGTGACCTTCGTTCTGGCGGGAACGGATGGGCTCAAGGGTACCGTTCGGTCGGAAGGTAAAATCGAGATGCGCGCGGATGGACCGGTGTTCCGCATCGTTACCGATGTGAAGAACGCCATTCTGGTGCGCCGGGATGAGGCGACCGCCGAAACATCCATCGATCTCGTGGTCGCCGGAAACGGGGAAACCATGGGGGTAACCGGCGAAGTAACGGTGGAACGGGCGGAAATCCGCCTCCTGAATACCACACCGCCCTCGGTGGTGGATTTGGGCGAGGTGGATATCAAGGGCGCCCCGCCGAGGCCGAAGGCGGAACCGGCGGAGGGATCGCGGGTCAATCTCGCCGTCGATGTGCTGATCCCCGGTAAGGTGTTCGTGCGGGGGCGGGGATTGGATTCCCAATGGTCGGGCAACCTGTCGATCACCGGCACAGCCGCCAATCCCATCGTGGTGGGGCGCATTGAATCCGTGCAAGGGGTGCTGGATTTCATCGGGCGTCAGTTCAAGCTGGAAAAAGGCCAGGTGGTGTTCGGCGGTACCCGGGATATCGACCCGGTTTTGGATGTGCGCCTCGCGCGCGAAGCCCATGGCATCGTCGGGCGTATCTTGGTGGAGGGCACTGCCAAATCGCCCAAGCTGACCTTCGCCTCCACCCCGGCCCTGTCGGAGGATGAGGTGCTGCCCCGGGTTCTGTTCGGGCAGTCCAAGCAGTCTCTGTCTGGGCTGGAAGCGCTGCAATTGGCGGCGGGGATCGCTACCTTGCTGAATGGCGAGGAAGGGGTGGTTGATCGGGCGCGGGCCGCCGTGGGCGTGGATGTGCTGCGGGTGGAAGAAGGTGAAACCGCCGATGACTCCGCCAATCTCACCGTCGGGAAAAACGTGGCCGAGGGCGTGTATGTGGGAACCAAGAATGCCCTTGATGGATCGGGCACCTCGGTGACTGTGGAAATCGAGGTGTTCGACAATATCACCGTGGATACGGAACTCGGCAACAAGGGCGATACCAGCGCGGGCATCAACTGGCGCAAGGATTTTTGATGCTGGATTTGCAAGGCGGCATGTGTAGACCGCCTTAACAGCCTTCCGGGCGCGGCCCGCCCGTGGCCCAATCCAGCAATTCCACTAGATGCACGATGGGTACAGGGGCCTGGGGTGCCATATGCTCCAGGCAGCCGATATTGGCGGTGGCGATCACCCCGCAATCCAGAGCCGATAAATGGTCCAGTTTCCGGCGGCGCAGGCGCGCTGACCGATCCGGTTGCAACAAGCTATAGGTGCCCGCCGACCCGCAACAGAGATGCGCCTCTTGCGGCACCCGCACCTGGTATCCGGCCTGGGCGAGCAAGGTGGCGGGCAGCCCGCCGATCCGCTGCCCATGCTGCAAGGTGCAGGGCGCGTGGAAGGCAACGGCAAGGGCCTGCGGCTGTGTCACAGGTGGCAGCCCCAGATCGGCGATTACCTCGGACACGTCCTTGCTCAGGGCCTCGATCTCCTGGGCCTTTGCGGCAAGCGCCGGGTCATGGCGCATCAGGAATCCATAGTCCTTCATCACCGCGCCGCAGCCCGATGCATTGGAGATGATGGCATCCAGGCCCCCTTCGGCGCGGACCCGGTCCCAGGCGACGATATTGGCGCGCACCCGGGCGAGGGCGGCGTCTTCCTCCCCCAGATGATGGGCGAGCGCGCCGCAGCAGCCGCTACCCTCTGCAATCACCACGTCGCAGCCCAGGCGGGTCAGCAGGCGGATGGTGGCCTCGTTAATGGCGGGGCGCAGGACCTTTTGCGCGCAGCCCGGTGCCAGGGCGATGCGCAGGCGTCTCTCCCCTGCCGCCGGGTACACCCCCGGGTGATCCATGCTGGAGGGGGCGGGCGGCTTTTCCGCCGCCTGCACCATGCGCCGCAGCGCCGCCGGGAGCAGGCCCGCCATCGGCTTGACCATTTGGGCGGCCCGAAGCCCCAGCCGGAACAGGCCCGGGTGGGCCAGAACAGTCGCCAGCAACTTGCGCAGCAGACGATCCGCCAGCGGGCGGGGTTGGGTTTTGGCGAGCCGGGTCCGGGTGAGGTCCACAAGCTGGCCGTAATCGACGCCGCTGGGGCAGGTGGTGGCGCAGGAAAGGCAGGTCAGGCAGCGGTCCAGATGGGTGGTGAGAGAGGCGTTTGCCGGTTTCCCCCCTTCGTAATAATCCTTGATCTGGTAAATGCGCCCGCGCGGGCTATCGAGTTCGTTGCCATCGATCACATAGGTGGGGCAGGTGGCGAGGCAGAAGCCGCAATGCACGCATTTGCGCAAGATTTCCTCCGCGCGGCGTTGATCCGGGTCTTGCAGTTGTGCGGGGGTAAAGGCGGTTTGCATGGTTAGGCAAGGCTCCCCAGGCGGCCCGGGTTCAGAATACCCTGGGGGTCGAAGGCATGGCGCAATCGGGTGATCAGGGCAGCGCTCACCGGGTCTGCCGGACCGTTGAGGGGCACTGTGGATCGTATCTCAGCCGGGGCCCGAAACAGCACCGCCCGCCCGCCAACCCGGCCCACCGCACCGCGCACGTGCGGGGCATGGGCGTCCTCCGAAGGTGGCAGGGACAGCCAGATCAGGCCCCCCGCCCAGTCCAGGAACCACCGCGCATCCGGAATTTGAGCCAGCTCTTCGATCACCGTCGGCGCCGCCATTGGCGCCACATGCAGCCGCCATAGCGGGGCCTCTGCCGGGGTGACTAGGGCGCTGATATCCCGAATAGACTGCCAGAATACCAGGCTGTCTGCCCTCTCCCATACCGTTGCATCGGCTGCCGTGCCGCGCAGCGCTTCCAGCTTGTCCGCCCGGTAGGCGACGGAAGCGGCGGTGCCTTCCAAACGCAGCGCGATACAGGCGGTGCCGATCGGTGAAAGATCATCGGGTAGATAGACCGCCCCGCTGATTTCCGTGGGCGTGGCCAGGGCCTTCGCCATGGCGGCCACGGCCTGTGCGCAATCGGCCGCCGGGAAAAACAGGGTGCGCGTATCTTCCGGCACCGGGAGGGTTTTGACGATCAAGGTGGTGAGAACACCCAAGGTGCCCTGCGCCCCGGTCATCAGTTTGCACAGGTCAAACCCGGTGACGTTCTTCATGACCCGGCCGCCGCTTTTGATGATGTCTCCCGCGCCATTGACGATTTCCACCCCCATCACATGGTCCCTGGCGGCCCCTGCGGCGAAGCGGCGCGGGCCGGAAAGGGCGCAGGCGAAAATGCCGCCGAAAGTCCCCGCGCCAGCCGCGGCGCCCAGGAGGGGCCCGAGATCCGGGGGTTCGAACGCCAGGCGCTGGTGATGCTGGGCCAAAAGGTCTTCCACCACCCGCAACGGGGTGGCGGCGGCGGCGCTGAGCACCAGTTCCTCCGGTTCATAGAAATGCACCTGGTTCAGGGCGGAAAGGTCCAGGGTGTCGTCTGCGGCGACCGCGTGACCGAGGGCGGATTTGCTGCCGCCAGCGCGGATTTTCAGAGGCGTTCCGCTGGCGGCGCGATCTGCGAGTAATGCGCCGATTTCTTGTGGGTTTGAGGGGGAAAAGGTTTCTGGCATGGGTGCCTCAGAACCGGGGAACGCCGGGAAAGCGCTCCTCCATGCGGCGCGCTTCCAGGGCGTTCAACTCCCCGCAGGATTTGAGGGTGGGGAAGACCTTTCCCGGGTTCAAAAGGCCCGAGGGATCGAACGCGCATTTCAGCTTTTGTTGTTGGTCCATATCCGGTTCGCTGAACATCACCCCCAGCAAGTTCCGTTTTTCCACCCCGACGCCATGCTCGCCCGTCAGCACGCCGCCCACCTCGACACAGAGAGTGAGAATCGCCGCACCCAACTGTTCCGCCCGGGCGAGCTCGTCAGGGTCGTTGGCATCAAACATGATCAAGGGATGCAAATTGCCGTCTCCGGCGTGAAACACATTGGCGACCCGGAGGTTATAGTCGCTGGAAAGGGCGCTCATGCGGGTCAACACCTCCGGCAAGCGGCCCCGGGGGATGGTGCCATCCATGCAGATATAATCGGCGGCGATACGCCCGATGGCGGGGAAGGCCGCCTTGCGCCCGGCCCAGATGGCGATGCGCTCGGCTTCATTGCTGCTGGCGCGGAAATTGAGGGCGTTATGCTGTTGGGCCAGGGCTTCGACGCGCCCGATCAAATCCTCCACTTCCGCCGCCGGGCCATCCAACTCCACAATCAGCACCGCTTCCACATCCAGGGGATAGCCCACATGGGCGAAATCCTCCACCGCATGGATGGTGTCCCGGTCCATGATTTCCATGCCGCCGGGGATAATGCCGGCGCTGATGATATCCGCCACGCATTGGCCCGCCTCGGCCATGGAGGAAAAACCGATCAGGGTGGCGCGGGCGGTCTCCGGCTTGGGGATAATGCGCACGGTGACCTCGGTGACCACGCCGAGCAGGCCCTCCGAACCGATAGTAGCGCCCAGCAGATCATACGCACCGCCATCCAGATGCTTGCCGCCCAGGCGCAGGATGTCGCCCGTCATCAGCACCATTTCCAGACCGAGGATATTATTGGCGGTGACGCCATATTTCAGGCAATGCACGCCGCCCGCGTTTTCCGCCACATTGCCACCGATGGAACAGGCGATCTGGCTGGATGGGTCCGGCGCATAGAGAAACCCGCGATGATCCACCGCCTGGGAGATGGCGAGATTGGTCACGCCCGGCTGAACGGTCACGCAGCGATTCTCGTAGTCGATATCCAGAATGCGGTTCATGCGTGTGAGGCTGAGGGTTACCGCATCGCCCAGCGGTAGCGCCCCGCCCGACAGCCCGGTGCCCGCGCCGCGTGGCACCACCCGCACATTCTGGGCATGGCAAAAGGCCAAGACTTGGGAAACCTGTTCCGTGGTTTCCGGCAAAACGACGGTCAGCGGCAATTGGCGATAGATGGTCAGGCCATCGCATTCATAGGGCTTCAATTCCGCCGTATCGGAGATAACCCCTTCGCCAGGGATAATCTTGCGGAGTCCGGCGATAACCGACTCGCGTTTGGCCAGGGTTTCCTGGTTTGGGTCTGGTAATGTGATCATGATGCCTTCCCGTAGAGGGCCAAGTATCGGGGAAGACGGGGGGGTATTCAAGGAAATCGCCGGTAGCGGGCCCCATAAAAAAACCGCGCTAAAAGCGCGGTTTTGCACGGTCGCCCCCTGAAGGGCGGGTTACACCCAGGGGATTACCCTTGGCGCACCTTGAACCGAGGATTCTTTTTATTGATCACATAGACGCGCCCGCGGCGGCGCACGACGCGGCAGCCCTTCTCGCGGATCTTCGCGGATTTGAGAGAGTTTCTGATCTTCATGGGTCACATATCCTGCCAAAGACAAAGGCGCGCCGCTGAAGGCGCGCGTTGGGCCGGGAAAATAGGCGGGCAAAACCGGTCTGTCAACGGTTTAGGCGGAAATTTTGTTTTGAGGCTGACTTCTAAAGCCCCAGAAGCTCCGCCGTCGATAATACCCGGTGTACCGCTTGCACCTCCCGAGGGTCCAGGGTGATCTCCCGCGCTGGGTTAAATTGCGCCACGATGAGTGCGGATGCGTTGCGCCGGACCAGCCGTTTGACCATGGCGCGGTGGATCTCCGTATGATCATGCATCTGGATCACCACATCGCAACCGGGCGACGGCGGCCGATCTGGATGCACGAAGATCAGGTCTCCCGGTTCGAATCGGGGCACCATGGATTCACCCGTCACATAAAGCGCATAGACATTGCGCACATTGCGTAGACCGGGCGGACGGCGCGCGTAATCCACCACATCGCCGATTTCGAAATGTTCCCCATCGCCGCCTTCCGCGCTGCCGCGTACCGGAATATCCCGCGGCATGGCATCGGCGGGGGGGACATCCAGGCCCGGATAATGCCGATCGGGGTCCCCCGCCCCGGTCCGCAGCCAATCAACGGTGGTTTCCAACACATCCGCCAGTTCAACGAGATAGCGCGGGTTCCGCACTTCCCCCGCTTCCAATTGGGCAATGGATTGCTGCGGAATTTCACCGCAACGGCGCCCCAGCTCGGCCTGAGAGAGGCCGAGTTCCAGGCGTTTCTTTATCACTCTTTCCGCAATCGACATGGCCTTCGCAGTATCACCCTTTGCATCTAGCCGATCAACAAAAAACTTTGTTGATTGGTGACAAATTAATTTGTAATATTCTCTTAAATCGGTTTTTCTTTAACGTACTACCATTAATGCGAGATGTTGATTCATGCAACCCTCAGCCGTTCCGCTTACCACAACTCGGTTCTTAAGCCAGGGCGCCCCGCGACGCGTTGCTCCCCGCCGGTGCGACCTTGCCCGTCTCTCCGAGATACAGGCAGAGGGCCGCTTGGCGGCGCACCAAGGGTGCCCGCCCTGCCCTTATCGCCCGGGAACGGTGGAATACACACTATGGTGGTGTGGGTGGCGCGCCACCCTGCTACGCGAGAGGTCCTGACCATGGGCTATCCGAAAGACAGCCTGGGCCGCCATCTGCCCTCCCGCCTAAACCAGGAACAGCAGGATGAATTGAAGCGCACAGGCTGGCGCCGGGACGGCTTGTTGTTTGTGTCCATCACCGATTCCCGGCTGACCTGGCCGGAACGCGAATTTCTCGAGCAAATCGGCGCGCGGCTCTATGGCCGTCGTCACTCACCTTGAAAGGAAGCCTCTATGACGCCACAGGAAGTGCCTTCTGCTTTGACCGGTTTTTCGGGTCGGGGATATACGCCGGATGAGGACCGTCTGCTCTACGACATGCGCAACCGGGGTATTAGTTTTGAGGAGATCGCCCAGGTGCTGGATCGCCCGCTTTCCGGCGTGGTGCGGCGCGCGCGGCGTTTGCGCGCCCTGCGCCATACGGGTGGCCAAGCGGGGCAAACGCGGCGCTGCCTGGGCTGTGGCCTGCCATTCACCAGCCAAGGGGCGGGGAATCGGGTCTGCCCCTCCTGTCGCACGTCGGAAATCTATGGGTCCGGCTCCGACTATGGGTTTGTCGAATGAGCGGGGTGGCAGAACTGAAGCGGGTTTGCGCGGACCTCTGGGACCGGGACGCGGTGCGGGTTAGGGTTGAAGAGGCCGTGGATTCCTTGCGCCGGCTTCCCATGCCGAAGGGCAGCCGCCCCCGGGGCATGTTCACCGCCTGGCCCGATCATGTGAGCGAAAGCTTCGACCAATGGGTGGGGTACAACCGTCATGAGGTCGCTTCCCGGCCCGCTGCGCCCAGTGCCCGCGCCATTCAGCGCATGGATGAAACCCTGGAGTGGCTGCGCTGGATCGAGGATGCGGATCGCCGCAAGACTCTGGTCATGGCCTGTTGGGCGCAACGGGATGGCCGCATGATGAGCCTGCGCCGAATTGGCAAGGCGATGGGCATTTCTCACCAAACCGCCGCAAACTGGCGGGATGACGCGCTCGATTCCATCGCGAAAAAATTAAACTAAAAAAAACAAAAAAACTTGTTGACGGAACCCCC
>JBMYUJ010000036.1:0-29471 GCA_049605255.1 Magnetospiraceae bacterium | reverse complement strand
CCAATTCCTTGGCGGCCCGATCTTTCATCCGTTCCGCCTCGGCCCGCGCTTTGGCGACGATTTCCTTGGCTTCCTCGACCGCCTCGCGGTGGCGCCGTTTATTATCCGCCAACAACTGTTGCGCTTCGTCCCGCAATGTTTGCGCTTCTTCAATCTGGGTGCGAATGGTCTCGGCCCGAGCATCCAATCCAGCGGTGGCAATGCCGAACATCTTCTTTCCCGCCAAGGCAAAAAAGATCAGGAATGCCAGCGCGACCCAAAAAGTTGGATCTTCATAAAAGGCCACGTCTGCCGCATGTTCCGCGGCTTTGGCCGCATGTTCCGCGCTTTCCGACGCCCATGCTTGCATCAGTGAACCTCCTTCAACGCCGCTTCGACCGCGCTTGCGCTTTCAGCCGATTCGACGGTGTCCCCGATCAAATGTTGAACGATGTTCGATGCGGCATCCCCGGCGATTTCCCGAACATTGTCCATGGCCGCCGAACGGGCTTCAGCGATGCGATTCTCTTCCGCGGCGATTTTTTCCGCGAGTTCCGCATTCAATTCAGCATGCTTGCCGGATGCTTGTTCCGATGCCGCCGCCGTCACCGCCCCAATCGCCGATAAGGCTTCCTGCCGAGCTTCGGCGATAGAATCCTCATAAAGCTGTGCAGCTTCTTCGGCTTCCGCCTTGAATTTAGCGGCTTTTTCCAGATTTTCGGAGATCCGCGCTTGGCGTTCCTCCAGCACCCGACCGACCCCCGGCAACGCCACCCGTGCCATCACCAGATACATCACGGTGAAGGTGATCGCGAGCCAGATGAGCTGGGGTGCAAATGAACCCGGGTCCAACTGGGGCATAGAGTAACCTCCCTTGGGGCTGCACGCCTCCCGCCTCGCATAGAGGACGGGAAGCCAAACAGCAAACTACGGAACCAGAGAGCTTTAAAACGCGAACAGAATAAGGAACGCGATCAGCAGGGCGTACAGGGCAACGGCTTCCACAAGCGCAAAGCCCAGCATCGCCATGCCAAAGACTTGGGAGCGGGAGGCGGGGTTGCGCGCCACTGAATTGATCAGCGACGAAAACACGTTACCAATACCGACGCCAACACCGGACAGGCCAATAACGGCAAGGCCGGCGCCAACCATCTTCGCAGCTTCTAGTTCCATGGTCCTCTTCCTCTTTCTTCGAAGACGTTAAATTAGGGGATTAATCAATCAGTGCAGGTGAATCGCATCGTTGAGATAGATACAGGTCAACACCGCAAACACATATGCCTGCAAAAATGCCACCAGGAGTTCAAAGCCTGTCAGCACCACGTCCACCGTCAGCGGCAGCAATCCAAAGACACCGAGCGGCACGACGAAACCGGCGAACACCTTCATCATCGTATGCCCGGCCGTCATATTGGCGAAAAGCCGAATGGACAGGCTCACGGGACGCGACAAATAAGAAATGATTTCAATGGGGACAAGCAACGGCAGCATGACCGCTGGCACCCCCGACGGGACGAAGAAGGTCAAGAATTTCGGCCCATGCTTGACGAAACCCAACACGGTTACGCCGACAAACACCATCATCGCCATCGCGAAGGTCACAATAATATGACTGGTGAAGGTAAAGGCATAAGGCAACAGCCCCAGAAGGTTACCGAACAAAATGAACATGAACAGCGAGAAAATGAACGGGAAATAAGCCCGCCCCGCATTGCCCACGTTATCCCGGACCATACTGGCGATAAATTCATAACTGAGTTCCGCGACGGACTGCAAGCGCCCGGGCACCAAGGCCCGTTCCCGCATACCGAAGATCAAAATCCCGGCAACAACGGCGACAGTAGCAGCCATGAAAAGTGCGGAATTGGTGAAAGAGGCATTGACACTACCAACCTGCAGTTCAACAAGCGGCGTGATCGTAAACTGATGCAGCGGATCGGCCACGTTACCGTCTCTTTCCTTTGTTTTCCGCAGCGGAACGCTGCGGCTGTTTCCCCTCTGTGCCCCCCTCGCCGGTCCCTTCTTCGGGAATCCGGTAGGTGAACGACGACCCTATACCGCTTGCCGCGCGGTATACGTTCAATATTCCGGCGGCTGACCCCAGGAAGAAGAAGAAAATCATCAACCAAGGGCGCGTATCAAGCCACCCATCCAGCGCATAACCAACGCCAACCCCAATCACGAGCGCGGCGACAAGTTCCGTACCTATACGAAACGCCGCCCCAAAACCGGACATAGAGGTAAGGTCTCGCCTCCACCGGCTTTCTTTTGGTCGCGCTTGTTCTCGCGCGCGTCGCAATCGGTCGTCGAAGTTTTCCATCGGGTTCGGAGGATCGCCACCGTTCATGGTCATGATTTTATGTCCCATGGAACGGAGCGCGCCCCGTTCCAGTTGGAGCCCGCGCCAAATGTCGACGCAAAATAGCGGTGCCCCATTGGAGTGTCAAGGTGGAAAACCAGCTTTTCAGCCGCTCCGAAACACTTGTTTTCACTCATAAATCAGCACATTTACAGTGTGGTTACGCTGCGGTGAGGCCTTCAGCCTGCCTTAGGTCCACGGAAACCAGTTGCGAAACACCTCTTTCCGTCATGGTCACGCCGAAAAGACGATCCATCCGCGCCATGGTCATGCGGTGGTGGGTGATCACCAAGAATCGGGTGGAACCCGCGGCTACCATTTCATCCAACAATCCGCAAAACCGGTCTACGTTGGCGTCGTCCAGCGGCGCATCCACCTCATCCAGCACGCAGATGGGCGCGGGATTCGTCATGAATACGGCAAACAGCAAAGAAAGCGCCGTCAGGGCCTGTTCCCCGCCCGACAGGAGCGACAAAGACTGGGGCCGCTTACCGGGCGGCGCCGCGATCAGTTCCAATCCCGCTTGCAGCGGATCATCGGAATCCGTCAACTCCAGCGTCGCCGTGCCGCCGCCGAACAAGCGGGTAAACAAATCGCGGAAATGGGCGTCTACAGCCTTGAAGGAGGCGAGGAGCCGCTCCCGCCCTTCCCGATTTAATTCCCCGATGGCCCGGCGTAGTTTCTCGATGGCTTTGACCAGGTCGACCCGTTCGGCCACCAAACCTTCGATTTGCGCGCTGAGTTCCTCGGCCTCCTGTTCGGCCCGAAGGTTCACCGGTCCCATACCTTCCCGCTCTCGTAACAAGCGCTCCAACTTGCTTTCCAAGGGCGCCCGGTCTGGTGTGGGGTCATCGGCCCCGAGCCCGGCGATAGGGCGCGCGCCGTCGGGGGCGCAATCCAGGCGCTCAGCGATCTGTTCGGCGATCACCCGGCACGATTCCTTGCCCTGCGCCACTGCGGCTTCCGCCCGCACCCGCTCCTCTCGGGCCACCGATTCGGCCTTCGTGGCTTCCCGGAGGGCGAGGTCGGTTTCTGACTGGCGCCGCTCCGCCACGGCCAGGGCATCCGCCGCCGCGCGGCGTTTCTCCTCCGCGCCGACCATGGCCTCGGCCAGCCTGTCCCGATTCACGGCGATCTGTGCCGGGCGGGCTTTCAACTGCTCCAGTTCCGCCGCCGCCGCGGTCATCCGCTCCGTCAACGCGGCGAGTTGTTGTACGGCGGCCTGTTGACGGGCTGTCCAAGCTTCCTGCTCCCGGCCAATGGCCGCGATCCGGCGCGCCCTGCTTTCCGCTTCCCGCACGATCCCGGTCAAGGCGGCCTGGGCATCGCTCAAGACGGTGCGTTTCCCGGCCAGGTCTTCCCGCAGTGCAGTCATCTCCTGACGAGCGGCCTCCGTATCCGGCAAGGCCCCATACTCCTCCCGCGCGGCCTGCAAAGCTGACGTGGCGGCATCCAATTCCTGCTGAACGCCCGAAATGGCTTCCACCGCTGCATTCAGCTTGGCATCCTGTTCTGCGGCTTTGCGGCGCAGCCCGCCTTCCGCCTCGCGGGCGGCGGCCAAGGCCGTATCTGCCGCACGGCGCTGGTCGCGCGCGTCACGTTCCTGGGCATCGGCATCCGCTTGCACGGCGCGCAGTGCCGCGAGCTTCTCTTCCGCCACATTCAGGCGCCGTTGCGCCGCATCGTCATGGTCCCGCAACGCCACGAGACGATTGCGCTGGCGTAATCGGGTTGCCGCCGCCGTTGGCGCCCCCGCCGCGATGGTATATCCGTCCCAGCGCCACAGAGCGCCTTCCCGGCTGACCAACCGCTGGCCCTGCTGCAGCAACCGGGCCAGCGCGATCCCTTCATCATTGGACTCCACAACACCGATCTGCGCCAGACGCCGGCTCAGCAGCGTGGCCCCCCGCGCATATTGGGCCAAGGGCTGGCACCCGCCTGGCAGGGTGGGGCCATGTTCCGCCCCGTCGATGACACGCCAATGAATGGGTGCCGCCGTATCTGCCGCCGCCGACAGATCTTCCCCCAGCGCCGCGCCCAAGGCGGTTTCGTAGCCCGGTTCCACGGTCAGGGAATCGATCAACGGCGGCCACAGGTCGGGGTCGTTGGATTCCAACACATCGGCCAATGCCGATATTTCCGCATCAATGCGGGTCAATTCAGAATCCGCCTGCCGCGCCTCTTGAACCGCCGCTTCCACCTGCTCGCGGGCTTGAACCTGGGCCGTCTGCGCCGCGTCCACCGCCCCCCGTGCGGAGTCCAAGGCGGTCTCTCGAGACACCAGATCTTCTTGCGCGGCAGACAAGGCATCGGCACTTACCGCCAGTGTTGCCAGCGACTCCCGCTGGGTCGCCAGGGCGGCGGCACGATCATTCAGGCGTTGCAGGCGCTGGCCCAGCTCGGTGATCCGGCGATCTAGGGCATTGCGTCGCGCCTCGGTTTCCGCCACCGATTGGGTCAGACTGGACAAACTTCCTTCCAAAGTCTGAACTTCCGCCGCACACTGATCCACCCGCGCTTGTGCGGATTCCCGCGCTGCAGCCTCACCCGCCTGTTCGGCCACCAAACCACTGCGCTCTTCTTCCAGTTTGCTGGCCAGTTCCTGGGCTTCGCGGTCATGGCGGCGCTCCCGGTCCATATCCCCATCGATCTGCGCGATCCGCTGTTCCGTGGTTTCCTGGGCGGCTTTGACCCGGGCCTCCTCGGCGTCCAAGCCCTCCCGTTCAACCACCAAACGCTGCACCGCCGCCGCTGACGCCGCCTCCGCCGCCCGAAGGTCCGGCAATACCGCCGCCGCATTGGCCTGATCAGTCGCCGCTTGGGCAGTCTTCGCGGCGCAGGCGGTGGCCAGGGCCTCCGTCTCTTCGAAGAAAGAACGTGCCGTATCCAGGCCGGTGATGGCCTCTTCCCAGCGCACCGCGAACAGGGCGGCCTCCGCCGTGCGGATATGGTCTGACAGATTGCGGTAGCGGGTCGCTTGGCGCGCCTGTTTCTTAAGGTTCGAAAGCTGTGCCTCCATGGTCACGAGCACGTCTTCCAGGCGTTCCAGGTTGCCTTCCGCGGCCTTCAGGCGCAATTCCGCTTCATGGCGCCGGGAATGCAGACCGGTGATGCCCGCCGCTTCTTCCAGCAGAACCCGGCGCTGCACCGGCTTGGCGTTCACAACGGCACCGATGCGCCCCTGGCTCACCAAGGCGGTGGACCGGGCGCCACTTGCCGCATCGGCAAAGAGTAGCTGCACATCCCGAGCGCGCACTTCCTTGCCATTTACCTTGTAGAGGGAGCCGGCGCCCCGTTCGATTCGTCTGCTGACATCCAAATCTTCGGAATCATTAAACATGGCCGGGGCATGGCGCTCCCGGTTATCCAGGCGCAGCAGGACCTCCGCCACGTTCCGCGCCGGACGGGTGGAGGTGCCATTGAAGATGACGTCTTCCATACCGCCGCCGCGCATTTGCTTGGCGGAAGTTTCCCCCATGACCCAGCGCAAGGCTTCCAACAGGTTGGACTTGCCGCAACCGTTGGGTCCCACGACACCGGTCATCCCCGCTTCGATGGGCAATTCCGTATGGTCGACGAAGGACTTAAACCCAGAAAGTCTAAGCCGGGTAAATTGCACCGATTGGGCCCCTCTCCCGCGCCATGGTTCGGATCATTACGGCAAGGCCGCTTCGATCGCCCGTTCGAAAGTGCCGAACGGTTGGGCGCCCACCACGGTTTCGCCATTGATCACAAAAGTTGGCGTTGAACGCACGCCATGTTCCTTCTCCGCCTCTTGGCGGCGTTCCAGAATTTTGGTTTGCAGGTCGCGATCGCTCAAGCAGGATTTAAAGCCCTCCTCCTGCAACCCCGCCAGCCGGGCGTTGAGGCTCAGCGCACCGATAGGATCCTGCGCTCCGGCCCATTTTCTCTGGGTATTGAACAGCATATCGATAAACGGGAAAAACTGCGCATCGGGCAGGCAACGGGCGGTCATCGCCCCTGCCAATGCCGCCTGATCGAAGGGAAAATCCCGGAACACGAGCTTCACCTTGCCGGTATCGATATATTGTTCTTTGATTTGCGGCAGCGTATCACGGTGAAAGCTGGCGCAATGGGGGCAGGTCAGCGAGGAATATTCATAGATCGTCACCGGTGCCTCGGGGTCGCCCAAGGTTCGTTCCGTGAGCCGGTCGGACATCTCGTCGGCGGCAGCCAGATTGCTCGCAAACAGGCCCACGATCAGGCCGACAGTCATCAGGAAATTGCGCACGATTTTCTCCGAATTTTCATAGTTGCGGGGACTATAATGGGGTGACGAGGAGCGCTCAAGCTTCCTTGTCCGGTTATTTTCTAGACCGGGCGCGGGCTGATACCGCACCGCCCAGGCGCTGTAAAACAGCGCGTAATTCATCGGATTGGACCTCGGTCAATGGCGGCACCTCCACCGGAGACGGGTCCGCCGCCACGGGGGCCTTCGGGGCGGTTCGCGGGTCTCCTTGCACGATTCTCAGCCCCGCTACCGCCCTGTATCCCAAGTATCCATTGACCTTTTGCAAGATTTGCGGGGCCAAATGCTGAACCTGCAGAGCCAGGCTCCCACCGAAAACCTTGATATACAGGGTGCCGCCTTGGCGGGCGTCGCCCACATAGGCAATTTTCAAAGGGCAGGTCTGCGTGGCCAGATGCGGGCCGACGATGGCACTCCAGTTTTCCACCAACCCCGCATGATCGAATCCGCGCCGGTTCAGCGCGCGGCGCGCCACCCCCCGCACCAGTTCGGAGACCGGCATCGCCTTCCAGCTTCTTTTGTCGCGAAGGTCGGGCATGGGGAAACGCTATCCTCTGTTCATCCGATATCGCAATTTGCACCGGGATAACTTACAGAAGAGGGCCCCGGTGGCTTGGTGAACCCTGCACAGCTTTTCCCAGAAACATGGCGCGATCATGACGCAGCAACGGCGTTTAGAGCTTTTAACCTGGTATGACCACAACAAAAGAACCTTGCCGTGGCGCACCGAAGCCAATGTGCTGCCCGATCCTTATGCGGTCTGGTTGAGCGAGATCATGTTGCAGCAGACCACGGTGGTGACGGTCATCCCCTATTACACCGCTTTTTTGAGCCGATGGCCGCGGGTGACAGACCTGGCCGCGGCGCCACTGGATGACGTGCTGCATGCTTGGCAAGGAATGGGCTATTACGCCCGGGCGCGCAATCTGCACCGCTGCGCGATTACCGTCGCAAAGGACCATGGCGGTCGGTTTCCAGATCAGGAGGAAGGGCTGAAAGAATTGCCGGGAATCGGCCCCTACACCGCCGCCGCCATCGCCGCCATTGCCTTCGGGCGCGCCGCCGTGCCCGTGGATGGCAATGTGGAGCGCGTCATGGCCCGTTTTCATGCGGTTACCACCCCCCTGCCCGCCGCCAAACCGGCATTGACGGCGTTCGCCCGCGCCTTAACGCCCCCTCCAGTCGAAGTAGGCGGGCGCCCGGGTGATTTCGCACAAGCGCTGATGGAATTGGGGGCGACCATTTGCACACCGCGAAAACCGGCCTGTGGGCTCTGCCCCTGGCGAGATGGGTGCCAAGCCCGGCGCAACAGCATCCCGGAAGATTTCCCGTTCAAGACCCCGAAGCCCCCCAAACCCGTGCGCTATGGCTATGTTTATTTGGCGGTGCGGCGGGACGGTTCCATTTTATTGCGCCGCCGCCCCGAGAAAGGCTTGCTTGGCGGCATGATGGAATTCCCCTCAACTGCGTGGGCCGATACCCTTCCGGATCTCAAAAAGGCACAAAATGACGCCCCGGTTCCGGCTGTCTGGCGGCCTGTAGAGACCCCAGTGCGGCACGTGTTTACCCATTTTGCACTGGAACTCACCGTCCTGCGCGGCGCGGTGCAGGGGATGCCAGCCGCCAACGGTCTTTGGACTCATCCCCGGGATTTTGGTGCCCTGGCCCTGCCGACCCTCATGAAAAAGGTCGCAAGGGCGATCAAGACGGGGTGACCTCCGGTTTCTTTTTCTTCACGGCCTCGTCATGGGCTTTCTGTTCCCGTTCATGACGGGAATGGGACCGCTTGAGGCGAGCTTCCAGCCGCCGTGCGCGGCGGCGGCGGATCACCTTGAGGGCATACACATACCCGAACCAACCGAAGAACGCCGCATAGGGCAGGCAGCCGACGGCCATGGCGAGACCCTGTTCTTCCGCGATCATCGACACCAGGGTGACCGTGGTATCCCACAAGGTCCCCTCGGCATTGATGACCTCCTGCCAAATCTCCACGAAGGCATCATAGCCGGTAAGATCGCTCCAACGGCCCAGCATCACCTGCCCGGTCAGGTAAAACACGTAATACATGGGAATCATGGTGACCACATTGCTGATCCAGGTCCAGGCAAAGGCCATCACCGGGTTAAAATCCAGCCCCTTATGCCAGCGCATGGCCAGCCAAGTCATCAACACGCAATACATTTGAATGCCGACGAGAGGTGTAAAAGCCCAGACCATGCCCACGGCTACCGCGCGGGCGGTAAATTCCGGTGGATGGGCGCTGCGCTTCATCGGGACCAGCAATCTGTACCGAACGGTGCGATGCACTTTTTCAGAGATCGATCGGTTGTTGTCGTTATCTACCGCCACCCAATACGCCCCTGTTTATCCGTCGCCGATTTCGGTTGCGAAACGCGAAACCCTGCCCATACCCTGCTCCGATGATACCGACTGGAACAGACTCTGAAAACCGCACGATTGGACTGTACGCGCGGATTTTCTTACCTTTTGCCTTGGGCTACTTCTTGTCCTATCTGTACCGGGTCGTCAATGCCGTCATTGCCCCAGACCTCAGCGGGGAACTCAATTTAACCGCTACGGATATGGGGTTATTGACCAGCGTCTACTTCCTCGCCTTCGCCACCACCCAATTGCCGCTGGGACTGGTGCTCGATCGTTTCGGCCCGCGACGGACCGAGGCTGTGTTGCTGTTGTTCGCGGCCCTCGGCGCCATCGTCTTTTCCCAGGCGGAGTCGCTCACCGGGTTGATCGTTGGTCGGGCGCTGATTGGATTCGGGGTCTCGGCCTGCCTGATGGCGGCCTTCAAGGCCTTTGCTACCTGGTTCGAGCCCGGGCAACTCCCCATGATCAACGGGTTTCAGATGACCGCCGGGGGGGTGGGCGCCCTCGCCGCGACGGCCCCGGTGGAATACGCGCTGGGATTCACCGATTGGCGGGGCATTTTCCTCCTGTTGGGCGGCATGACCTTATTGTCTGCCGCATTGGTCAACTGGGTGGTGCCGCATCGGCCCTCGGATGTCGCACCCGACGCGGACGAATCCTTGCGAGATCAGGTCATCGGCCTGAAGGCAATCTACGGCAGTCTGATCTTTTGGCGAATCGCCCCCTGGGCAATGGTGTCGCAAGCCTATTTCATCGGGGCGCAAAGCCTTTGGGCGGGCCCGTGGCTGCGGGATGTGGCGGGCCTGAATCGAGAGGAATCGGCAGCGACCCTGTTCTCCATCTCTCTGGCCATGACCGCCGGTTTCTTCTTGCTTGGCGTGGCCGCCGAACGAGTGGGTCGACGGGGTATCAGTCCCATTGCCGTGGCCACCACCTGCATGACCATCAGCCTCGTGTTTCAGGCCGGAATCATCGCCGAATGGACCGACATGGCTGGCCCGCTTTGGAGCTTGCAGGCTTTTTTCAGCAGCGCGGCGATCATCACCTATGCGGGGCTATCCCAGGCCTTTCCACGGCATCTCGCCGGCCGGGTGAATACGGCGATCAATCTCCTGGTGTTCGTCGCGATTTTCGCCGGGCAAGGGGCAACCGGCATGATCATCGATCTCTGGCCGACGGGCGCGGATGGGTCCTACCATCCGAGCGGATACCGCGCCGCCTTCACATCCTTCCTGGGGCTGCAGATTGCCGCCGCCCTTTGGTTCGCGTTAGCGACGCGGATTATCCAGAAAAAACAGTCTATTCCTTAACGCTGTTAATGTAAGAGATTACATTTTGCCGATCCGCTTCATCGGCCAAACCCTTGTAAGCCATCTTGTTCTTCGGCACGAAATTTTTGGGGTCTTCCAAATATTTCATCAGGGTTTCCGCATCCCAGGTCAGGCCTGAATCCGCCATGGCATCGGAATATTTAAACCCGTCCACCGACCCGGCTGGACGCCCCAGCAATCCAAAGAGATTGGGGCCAACGGCCTTTTTCATATCCGCCGAAACCTTATGGCATTTGCGGCATTCCTTTTTGAAGACCGCCTCACCAGCCGTGGCATCGCCGGGCAGATCATCGCCCATGGCCGACATCACCGCTTCCTTCGCATTTTCCATGGCTTCCGTCGCTTCAGCCGCCATGGCTTCCGCGCCCTTCTCGACCTCGGCGGCGGCTTCCTCGGCGGCAGCAGTCACCTCTTCGGCAACTTCTCCCGCGGTTTGCGCGGCTTCATCCGCGGCCTCGGCCACGGCGGTACCCGCTTCTTCCGCCGCTTCCTGAACGGTCTCCGCGACGTCGGCCGCTGTCTGCTCCATTTTTTCCATGGCTGTGGGTTCAGCCGCAGGTTCCGCCGAGTCGGCGGCTTCTGCCGCGGGCTCCGGTTCCGGCTCTTCCTTGGCGGCCACGACGGGCGCCTTGGGAGCGGGTTCCGCAATGGAAGATGGCGGATCGTAGGTGGGGAAGAAGATTGCCCCAAAAATCCAAATCACCACCACAAGTGTAACGGCGATCCCCAGGGATGCCCCGATCATCCAGGTTTTAAAGCCAAAAACCTCGTCCATCTTCATCAACGCATCTCCTCGTTATTTAGCCCCTGGCCACGATTCCAGCCGCCTGGGCCATTTTGAATTTACGGTTGGCAAAAAAGTACCACGATCCGGCCTGGAAGGAAGAGGAGACGTGAAAATTATGGCAATGATGTGGATTCAATTGTTGAAAAATCATCTCGAATAGATATATAGAAACGGTATATCGTTTCGATACTATCGCATCGAGCGATCAGCTGCCCTTCAAGTTTGGAAATTTAAATATGGACGTGAAAACGCTTTGCCTGGCGCTTCTGAGCCACGGTCGCGTGACGGGATATGAAATTCGAAAAGAGGTGGAAGAAGGGCTGACCGGCTATTTTTATCACGCCGGTTACGGGTCCATCTATCCCGCCCTGAATGACTTGGAAGCCAAGGGTCTAATTGAGGTCAGCACCGACCAAGATGAGGGGCGGCCGTCCAAAAAAATGTTCACCCTAACCCCCAAAGGGCAGGACGCCCTGAGAGCCTCCATGGCAGGGCAGGCGCAACCGGCTCGATACCGCAGTGATGCCCTGTTCCAGCTTTTCTTTTCCGAATATCTGGCGCAAGGACGGGCCGTCCGAGTCGCGGAAGCGTATCGCGCGGAAATGATCGAAAAGCAAAGCGCCCTGTCCGCCAAGGGGGATTGCGGCTGTGACCATGCGGGGCAGGAATTCGTCCGCGGCCTGGGGTTGGCCGTCTGCGAAGCGATTATTCGCTACATCGATGAAAATAAAAGCAGTTTGACCGACGTGCCGTCGACGGAAAGGAAAGCGTCATGAGATCGTCTTATGTCATCGCGGCGGGGCTCGCCATCGGTGTCAGTGCCTGGATCGCGTCCGGGAACATTGGCGGCGCCCATTCCGAACCGGAAGCAAAACCAGAGCCCGCCGTCGCGCAGCCTCTGCCGGAGATCCCTGTGCGTGTGAGAACCTTCCAAGCAGAGCGCGTGGATAAGAAATTGACTCTGTTGGGACGGACGGAAGCCTCTCGTTTCGTCGATGTACGGGCGGAAACTGCGGGGCAGGTCTTGGAAGTGCCCGTGGAGAAAGGCCGCAAGGTCCACACCGGGGAAACCCTTGTGCAGATTTCACCCGATGACCGACCGGCGCGCTTGGATGAGGCCCATGCCCTGGTACGCCAGCGGGAGTTGGAATATGAGGCAGCGAAGAAACTGTCGGAGAAGAACTTCAGGTCCAAAACCGCCCTCGCCGCAGCGGAAGCCTCTTTGGTCTCCGCCCGCGCCAACTTGGCGGCGATCGATGTAGACATCCGCCACACCACCATAACGGCACCCTTTGATGGGGTGTTGGAAAGCCGGTCGGTGGAAGTGGGCGATTTCGTTGATAAGGGCGAAGCGGTCGCCTCGGTTATCGATCTCGATCCGCTCACCGTTTCTATCGAGGTGCCCGAGCAGGTCATTGTCAACGTGACCCAAGGCACAAAGGCCGAGGTGCTCCTAGTAGATGGCGAGGCGATTGTTGGGGAGGTGACCTATATTTCCAGCCGCGCCAGCGAATCAACCCGCACCTTCCGCGTTGAAGTGGAGTTGGCGAACCCGGAGGGGCGTCTACGTGAAGGGACGACCGCCAGCGTCACCCTGCCTTTGGGCGCCACCATGGCCCATCGCCTCTCTCCTGCTGTGCTCACCTTATCGGATGCCGGCGAAGTGGGCGTGCGCACCGTAGATGATAACGGCGTGGTCCAGTTCCACCCCATCACCATGGTGGCGGATACGGAAAATGGCATGTGGCTTGGCGGCTTGCCGGAAACCGCCCGGGTGATCGTGGTGGGTCAGGAATATGTCCGGGCCGGACAGAAGGTAAAGGCCGTGCCTGTTGGTTTAGCGGAGCAGAACTGATGAAGGCCTTGGTGGATGTAGCGCTTGGGCGCTCCCGGACCGTTATCGCCACGTTGATCCTGATTCTGGTGGCGGGCGCCTATTCCTATCAGGTGATCCCGAAGGAATCCGATCCGGACATCAATATCCCGATCATTTATGTGTCCATGCATCACGAGGGCATTTCCCCCGAAGATGCGGAACGCCTGTTGATCCGCCCCATGGAACAAGAACTGCGCACCATCGAAGGCGTCAAGGAAATGCGGTCGACCGGCTTTGAGGGCGGCGCCAACGTCCTTCTGGAGTTTGACGCCGGTTTCGATGCGGATACGGCCCTTGATGACGTGCGGGAAAAGGTGGATACCGCCAGTGCCGAACTGCCGGATGCCACCGACGAGCCCACCGTCAACGAGGTGAATTTCAGCCTTTTCCCCGTGCTTGTGGTGATTTTGTCGGGCGAGGTACCAGAACGCACCTTGGTGCGGCTTGCCGGGGACTTGCAAGATGAAATTGAAGGCATTTCCACGGTCTTGAAGGCGGATATCGCCGGGGATCGGGAGGAAATGGTGGAAGCCTTGATCGATCCGGTGAAGGTGGAAAGTTACGGTTTAGTGCCGTCCGAAGTTGCCGGTGCCGTGGGGTCCGCCAACCAACTGATCGCGGCAGGTGCGCAAGATTCCGGCCAAGGCCGGTTCACCATCAAAGTGCCGGGTCTGTTCGAAAACATAGCGGATATCATGGCGCTGCCCATCAAGGTGGATGGCGATGCGGTGGTCACCGTGGGGGATGTGGCGCAGGTGCGCCGCACCTTTAAGGACCCGGAAAGCTTCGCGCGGGTGGATGGTGAGCGGGCGGTCGCCTTGGAAGTATCAAAGCGTACCGGCGAGAATATCATCGATACCATCGAAAATATCCGTGCCGTGGTGGAAAAGGAGCGAGCGTCCTGGCCGGAGTCCCTGCAACAGGCAGTGACGGTTTCCTATTCGCAAGACAAATCGGATGATATCCGCACCATGCTGGGCGATCTGCAGAACAGCGTGCTGATGGCCGTATTGCTGGTGATGATTGTGATCGTCGCTGCCTTGGGCTGGCGCACGGGCATTCTGGTGGGAATCGCCATTCCGGGGTCTTTCCTGGCTGCCATTTTGCTGCTGTTTGGCATCGGCACCACAGTCAATATCGTAGTGTTGTTCAGCCTCATTTTGGCTGTCGGCATGCTGGTGGACGGCGCCATCGTGGTGAACGAATATGCAGACCGCAAGATGTCCGAAGGGCTCTCGCGCGCGCATGCCTATTCTTTGGCCGCAAAGCGCATGTTTGGTCCCATCACGGCGTCGACCCTCACCACCCTCGCCGCCTTCCTGCCCTTGGTGTTTTGGCCGGGCGTGGTTGGTGAATTCATGAAATATTTGCCGCTCACCTTGTTGTTAACCCTATCGGCATCGCTGCTGATGGCACTGATCTTCGTGCCCACCTTGGGGTCCATCGTTGGCAAACCCGGCGCAGTCGGCGCGGCGGCGCTGAAGGCCCTGGCGGCCGGCGAGAGTGGGGATTTGAAATCCATCGGCGGCATGACCGGCGCCTATTTAAAGGTGCTGTCCGGCGCCTTGCGGTTTCCGGGAACTATCCTGGTCGTGTCCGTCGCGCTCTTGATCGGGGTTCAAGTCGCCTATGGCGTTTTCGGGAAAGGGGTGGAGTTTTTCCCCGACATCGAACCCAGCAATGCCATTGTTCAAGTGCGCGCGCAAGGCAACCTTTCCATCTTTGAAAAAGATGCCTTGATGCGAGAGGTGGAAAGCCGGGTGCTGGATGTCCCCGGTGCGGTAACGGTCTACACCCGCACCGGCGCGGCCGAACAATCGGACGAGGCCGAGGATATCATCGGCAATATCACCTTCGAATTCAGCGATTGGCGGGAGCGCCCGCCCGCCGCCGAGATCATGGCCGATATCCGCGAGCGGACCGCAGATATTTCCGGCATTCATATCGACATTCGCAAGCAGGAGGAAGGCCCCCCAACCGGCAAACCCATCCATGTGCAGCTTTCCGCCCGGGACCCAGATTCTTTAGATGCCGCCGTCGCCACGGTGCGGGACGGCCTGGAGAAAATTCCCGGCATGGAGAATATCGAGGATTCCCGCCCCCTGCCCGGCATCACCTGGGAACTGCAGGTGGACCGTGCGCAAGCGGCCAAGTTCGGCGTCGGCATGGGCGATGTGGGCAACATGATCCAGATGACCACGGGCGGCTACAAGATGGGCGATTACCGCCCCAACGATACGGATGACGAGATTGATATTCGGGTGCGGTTCCCCACAGATCGGCGCACCGTCGCGGAGTTGGATCAAATCCGGATCAGCACGGATAACGGCGCGGTGCCCATTGGCAATTTCGTCAAGCGTGTCGCCAGCCCCAAGGTGGGCACCGTCAAGCGGGTGGATGGCTTCCGGTCCATGTCCGTCAAGGCGGATTTGGCCGAAGGGCTGAATGTGGATGCCAAATTGCACGAAGTGC
Source organism: Magnetospiraceae bacterium (assembly GCA_049605255.1). GTDB lineage: Bacteria > Pseudomonadota > Alphaproteobacteria > Rhodospirillales > JBMYUJ01 > JBMYUJ01. The sequence continues at coordinate 14,015 of JBMYUJ010000036.1, read as the reverse complement.
AGGCGATGATCGAGAGCCTGGACTTAGACCCGCGAATCAATGTGGCCTATAAGGGCGAAAACGAAGAACAAGCGAAAGCGCAAGCCTTCCTGGGCAAGGCGTTCCTGGTCGCCCTGTTTATTATGGCGATTATTCTGGTAACCCAGTTTAACAGCTTCTACTACGCCGCCCTCACCTTGAGCGCCGTCGTGATGTCGACCATCGGCGTGTTCATCGGGTTGATGGTGACCCATCAGGCCTTTGGTATCGTCATGTGCGGGATCGGGGTGATCGCCTTGGCGGGGATCGTGGTGAACAATAATATCGTGTTGATCGATACCTATGCCCGGCTGAAGGAAACCACGGCAGATGCCATGGAAGCGGTGTTGCGCACCGGTGCCCAACGGCTCCGCCCGGTGATGCTGACCACCACCACCACCATGCTGGGGCTGCTGCCGATGATGTTCGGGCTCAACGTGGACTTCATCACCCGTGAGGTGACGGTCGGCGCGCCCTCCACCCAATGGTGGGCCCAGCTCGCGACAGTCATCGTCTTCGGGCTCGGATTTGCGACCCTGCTGACCCTGGTGGTGACACCCTGCGCCTTGATGCTACAGGCCAATTGGGGAAGCTGGCGGGAACGGCGCCGTCATCGCAAACTCATGCAGCGCAAGCAACGCGGCGGCGGGGCCATCCAACCCGCGTCGTGACGCCCGGAAGATTAGGGGTCGATGCCCGCCCGGTATTCGGCGGCAACCTCGACGTAATGTTTGATGGAATCGGCCATGGACGCGCGATCCACATCGGTGAGATCGCGCTTCTTGCGGGCCGGTGATCCGCTCCATAATTCCCCCGCAGGAATCACCTTCCCCGGGGTCACTAGAGATCCGGCGGCGACCATGGCGCCTGATTCCACGACGACGCCGTCCATCACGGTCGCATGCATGCCGATGAAGCAACCATCCTGTAGTTCGCAGGCATGGATCAGGCAGGAATGCCCGATGAGAATTTGCGACCCGATGCGGCAGTCAAAGGTTCCGCCGGTGACATGCACAACTGTTCCGTCTTGGATATTGGTATCGTCGCCAACGGTAATCCTCTCAACGTCGCCGCGCAGCACACAGGCAAACCAGATACTGGATCGGGCGCCGATGGTCACATTGCCGATAAGCGACGCGCCAGGCGCAATAAAGGCCGTGGGGTCGATCACCGGCAAGGCGCCTCGGTAGGGGAGAATAATGGGCTGCATGGAACCGACTCCTATTTGATCAGCGCGCTGATCTCTTTGAATTCAGGTGTCCCGGCGACTCGCATCCATTCAAACAGCACCATCTCCGTGGTGACGATTTCCGCGCCCGCATTGCGCATTCTTTCGAGGGCGTGCGCCTTGTTTTCCGGCGCCCGCGAGTCCACCGCATCTGCGACCAAACAGACATGGGCATCGACTCCGATAAAATCAAAAGCGGTTTGCAGCACGCAAACATGGCTTTCAATGCCTGCGAGGATTACCCGGGGCCGGGCGATGGCCGCAAATTGCTTGACGAAGTTGGTCTCCCCCAAACAGGAGAATGTCATTTTCTCGATCACAGTCTCAAAACCAGGCAAACCGCGCAAGTCATCAACCGTGGGGCCGATACCCTTGGGATATTGTTCGCTGGCGATAACGGGAACGCCCAATCTGTGGGCCCCCTTCACCAGACGCACCAAATTGCCCAGTACGGCGTCCGCTTGGGACATCACGGGCAACAGATTTTTCTGTACATCCACGATCACCAGGATGCTATCGGCGACGTTCATGAGCATGGTCTCGTACTCTCCTGTTCACCCGTTTCTTAGCCCATAGCATGGGCGCGGAACAAGATCACCCCTCAATAATCCGGGTTTTTTGGCAACAGATACCCCTTGAATCCGGGATTTTTTGCCACATTCATTGACTCTCGGTCGGTTACGCCTAATATCGCGCCCCGCGAGAACATGAACCGACTTCGCATCAACCGCCGGTCCGATGACGGGCCAGGCATGGGGATAGCCCGAATCATATGACCTTTTCCGATCTTGGACTAAGTGAGGCCCTTCTCAAAGCGGTCGGCGACGCTGGCTATGAGAATCCGACTCCTATTCAGCAGCAAGCCATCCCGCAAGTCCTGATGGGGCGGGATATATTGGGCTGTGCGCAAACCGGCACCGGCAAGACTGCCTCCTTTACCCTGCCCATGATCGATATTCTGGCCAGTGGCCGGGCCAAGGCCATGATGCCCCGATCATTGATCCTGGAACCGACACGGGAACTGGCGGCGCAAGTGGCCGACAGTTTCGATACCTACGGCAAGTACAACAAGCTCAGCAAGGCCCTGCTCATCGGTGGCGAGTCCATGGATCAGCAAAAGATGGTCCTGAGCCGCGGCGTGGATGTGCTCATCGCCACTCCCGGGCGGCTGATGGATATGTTCGATCGCGGAACCTTGTTGCTGAACGACGTGAAGCTGCTGGTGATCGACGAGGCGGACCGCATGCTGGACATGGGGTTCATTCCCGATGTGGAGCGCATCGTTGGGCTGTTGCCGAAAATCAGGCAAACCCTGTTCTTCTCGGCCACCATGCCCCCGGCGATCCGCAAACTCGCCGATGCTTTTTTGATGAACCCGCGGGAGATTACGGTCGCCCCGCCATCCACCCCCGCAGCGACGGTCAAACAGGGCCGCCTGACTGTTCGTCCACAAGGCGGCATGGCCAATCTGCACAAAGCCAAGCGCGATGCACTGCGCCATCTTCTGCAAAGCGTGGATGTCAAAAACGGGTTGATATTCTGCAACCGGAAGCGGGATGTGGGCGTGGTGTGCCGATCTTTGGAGCGGCATGGTTTCAATGCGGGCCAATTACATGGGGATATGAGCCAGCCTGCACGAACGGAGACCCTGGAGAAGTTCAAGAAAAACGAGATCACTTTGTTGGTCTGCTCCGACGTTGCCGCGCGCGGCCTGGATATTTCCGATTTGTCCCACGTCTTCAACTACGATCTGCCCACCCATGCGGAAGATTACGTGCACCGGATCGGGCGCACCGGCCGGGCGGGAAAATCCGGCGAGGCCTATTCCCTTTCCTCCAAAGAAGACGATAAGTATTTGGCCGGAATCGAAAAATTGATCGGCATGTCCTTGCCGCTGATCGATGAATCGGGTCAACCGGTGGGCGGGCCCCCCGCGGAAAGCACGCCGGAACCGGCGGAAACACCGAAGCGCCGCAGCCGACGTCCCGCGAAAAAACCTGAAACCGCCGAAGCCAAATCGGAAAAGCCGCCGCAGCCCCGCGCTCAACGGACCCCCGCGCCGAAGGCGGATAAAGAGCCGCCGACCAAGGAAGCACAGGTCGTCGGCATGGGCGATCATGTGCCTGCGTTCCTGATGCGCCCCGTCAAACTACCGACAAAAACCACAAAATAGGACTAGGTCATATGTTGGAGATCAAAAATCTTCAGCGGCTGGGTCTGTCACCCGTTTCCTTAAAATTGGATGCCGGAGAATGCATCGCCGTGCGCGGAAATTCTGGATCGGGGAAAAGCGTTTTCATGCGTGCCGTCGCCGATCTGGACCCCAGCGAAGGGCGAGTGCTGTTGAACGGCGTAGATCGCAACGATATGCCCGCCCCCAAATGGCGACGGCAGGTTGCCTATGTGCCCGCCGAGAGCGGTTGGTGGGCGGAAACGGTCGAGGCCCATTTCACGGAATGGGATACCGCCAGGGTGATGGCCCGGCGGTTGGGGTTGGACAGCCAATGCGGCGAATGGCCCATCACCCGTCTTTCGACGGGGGAACGCCAAAGGTTGGCCTTGGTCAGAGCCCTCAATCACGCTCCTAAAGTTCTGTTGCTGGATGAACCGACCTCCGGCCTGGACAAAACCACCACCGCCGCCGTGGAAGCCTTGGTGCATGAACGGCGCGCCGATGGCGCGGCGGTGATTTGGGTCACCCATGATGATGGTCAGGTCACCCGCGTGGCCAAACGGGTGTTGCGCGTCGCCAATGGCGTGTTGACGGAGGAAAGCGCGTGACCTTTATCTCCCTTTCCTATGTTGATTTGGCCATCGCGGCATTCCTCGTGTTGGCCAACGCCGGACTATCGGCATTGTTTCAGTTGGGTATCGAACGGCAGTTTCTGATCGCCGCTTTGCGCACGGTGTTGCAACTCAGCCTGATGGGCTGGGTGTTGAAAACCATTTTCACCCTTTCCTCCCCCTACCTGACCGGCGCCGCCGCGCTGTTCATGATCCTGTTCGCCGGGTGGGAGATTATGTCGCGGCAACAGAAGAAACTGGTGGGCTGGTGGTCTTATGGCCTCGGCACCACCTGCATGTTGTTTGCCGCGACGCTGGTCACCGTGTTTGCACTGACGACCCAGGTCCAACCGGACCCCTGGTATGATCCGCGATACGCCCTGCCCCTGCTGGGCATGATCTTGGGCAATACCATGAATGGGATCAGCCTGGGCCTGCAAACCCTGACCCGCGCGGTCACGCAAAACCGCGTCGCGGTGGAGGCCCAACTCTGTTTGGGCGAGACCCGATGGGTCGCCACCCTGCCCTTCACCAAAGACGCCCTTCGCACTGCGTTGACGCCGATCATCAATGCCATGGCGGCGGCGGGCTTGGTATCCCTGCCCGGCATGATGACCGGGCAGATTCTTGCCGGCGCCGACCCGCAAGAAGCGGTGAAATATCAGATCCTGATCATGTTCCTGATCGCGGGCGGCACGGGCATCGGCGCGCTGACCGCCGTGATGGGCGGGGTGATTCGCCTCACCGACCACCGTCATCGCCTGCGGGTTGACCGGCTGCGTTAGGCCGCGCCAAACGCCTCGTAGGCGCTGGCATCGAAAAAGCCCCCACCGCTGCGCCGCCGATTTTGCAGCGGAATTTCTGGGGTCGGCTCTTGCTCTTGGGCCGCGTCAAAATTCAGCTCCAGCAACACGCCGTTGGGATCGTAAACCTTGATCTGCCAAATGCCGATCGAGTCGATGATGCTGCCGTACCACGGCAATCCCGCCCTGTCCAAGCAGGCGCATATTGCGGTGAAACCCTTGGTTTTCAGCGCCACATGATCGACGGTTCGACGCGTTTCCGAGTAATCCGATCGTTGATCCGCATGGGACACAAGATGAATGAACGGCGCCATCTGGCCGTTCTCAGATCGACCCAGCCAGTAGCCGTGAATCCCAAAATCGGGGCGGGGCAGCGTCTCCAGACCGAGAATTTCGCAATAGAACCGCTTTGTAGCTTCCGGCTTTTCGGTATTGATCGCAACATGGTCCAGCCCGCCGATCATTTTTGATCTCCCGTGTTATTGCTTGATTTTCAAATTCCGCAAAGCCGCCGCATTGCCTCGCTAGGACGACAGTATGGCGGACGGGGACCCTCCATCCCAAGGTTCAAATTTTCACTTTTTCGCACTAGAGTGCAATCAGATGAGGTTGACGCACAAAATGCGTCAATCTAATCCGTGAATTGTCCGCTATTTTATGGGTCGGGGCGGAGGCACGCTGTAGAGGGGGTCGCATCGTGCGATTTCATAAAATAAAATGATCCGACCCTAAGCTTTTGACGGTCATTTGCCGTCCCCAGGGAACACCGGCGCATCATGGCACAAGCCCCCAATGAGCAAGGCTCGTCTCGCAAGCCGGTTATTGATCTCTATTTCGAAATCGATCCCGATGCACCGCTGCCAGAACTCGATTCCCCCACCGGAAAGGCATTCGCGGCGCAAAATACACTGGACCCCAATCAACAGGTATTTGCGCTGGTCTGTTCCCCGGATATGCCACCCCGGGCCATCGCGGTATCCCGTTTGTATCAAGCTCGGCTAAAGAATTTCCTAAACCTCCATGCCATCGGCATCGTGTTTTGGCCTCCCATTGCCCGCCGGACCCATGTGGTTATTCTGGATCGCCCGCAAGGCGGCCCCGTGTTGTCCGCCATAGAGGAAAACGCGATTTCCAAGGAGGTGCCCGACCTTGTCAAATTGATCATCGAGCCGGTGGTAAATCTATTGCGGGAAACCGCACGCCATGGCATTGCCCTACGCTCCATCCGTGCCGACAATATGTGGTTCATGGACCCGGAACGGACCATGCCGGCCATCGGAGACTGCTTTACGTCGCCACCTGGATATAACCAACCGGTTGTTTATGAGCCGATCGAACGCAGCATGGCGCAACCCGCTGGGCGCGGACGCGGCGACTTGAAAGACGATTGTTACGCCCTGGGGGTCACGTTGTTGCACCTGGTCACGGGAAAGGACCCGACCCGTGGCAAAGAAGAGGCTCGGGTCATCCGCGACAAGTTGAACGATGGCACCTATGCCGCGCTGACCACCGGGGCCAGTGTCCCTCTTTCTTTGTTAGAACCGCTTCGAGGACTGCTGAGCGATGATTCTCAAGCCCGGTGGGGGGTGGAAGACCTCGCCAATTGGATGGACGGTCGCCGCCTGACACCGCTTCAGAAAAGCGTTTCCCAAAAAGCCGATTTTCCCATCCATTTCAATGAAAGGGACATCACAAGTCCGCGGGTTTTAGCGCAGGAAATGGCGACCAATCCCTCCCTGGCCGTATCCCTTCTCAAAGACACGGCGCTGGAAAATTGGATACGGCGGGGCTTGAACAACAAGGAACTTTCCAAGAAGGTCAGCAATATCAGCGCCCAAGGGGGTTTCCTTTCCAGCAACCGCACGGATGAAAATGGCACAATTGCCCTCTCATGCATCGCCTTGGACCCCAGCGCGCCAATCCGCTACCGGGGGCTTTCCTTAATGCCGGACGGCTTCGCAACGAGCTTGTTAGAGGAATATGTCAAGAAAGCCGATGCTCAAATACCGGCAGAGATGGTGATGCGGGAAATCCCCAATGCCTGGTTTGCGGCGCAGGTTGATTTACCGCAATTTGGCATCGAGGAATTGCGCACATTTGACCGAGTCCGCCTCTGGCTGAAGGATACCGCCTTTGGCACGGGTTTGGAGCGCTGTTTGTATGAGTTGAACCCGATGCTCCATTGCCTCAGCCCGCTGATCGCAAAAGAATATGTCGTCAGTATTGAGGATCTACTCCCGGCGTTGGAGCGCGTATCGGGGGCCGTCGACCCCCAATCAAAACCGATCGATCGGCACATCGCCGCCTTCATCGCGAGCCGCCAAACGGAATCCCTCGAACGTCACCTCGCCCGAATCAATAGTGACGAGGCGGATCAAGCGATTTTAAGCATCACCTATGTGCTGGCCGAACTTCAATATGCCCTCAAATCGGAAGAGACCCCGGGCCTGACCGCGTGGCTGGGGGGGCATCTTGCCCCAGCGGTTGCCGTTTACCGGTCGCGATCCCACCGCCGACGGTTGGAACGGGAAATCCCCAAGCTGGTGCGCAAAGGGAATTTGGCGGACATCTTTAATATCCTGGAAGATCAGGAGAAAAAAGCGGAGGACGAGACCGCTTTCATCGCCGCCCAGCGGGAATATGTGCGCTACGATATGGAAATTGTCAGCCGAACAGATCAAGATGCCCAGACCGAACGGGGTCAGGATCTTGGCAACAAAACGGCTGCTTTCACGTCAGTGGCCTTGGGCATCATGGTCGGCGTTCTCGTGTTGCTGGTAGGATAAAAAGCCGTGGCGAAAAATAAGAAACAAAAGAAACCTGCCGCAAAGAAAGGAAGTGGAAAAAAGAAAACCGCCAAAAAACCGAAGATATTCTTAATTGGGCTGTTTCTGCTCATTTTCCTTCTGATCGCATCCTTGCCCTCTGTTATTTTCCTGTTTTTCGCACTTTTGCCCACAGTGGTTGCCTATTTCACGGACAGAACACCAGAGAAATCTGGCGCAATTTGTGTCGGCTCCATGAATATGGCGGGCTCGATTCCTTCCCTCTGGCAGCTTTGGTTTGGCGCCAATTCCGTGGAGCAGGCGGTATCTATTTTAACCGACCCGTTCTCTCTGGTGGTGATCTATGGCGCCGCCGCCTTTGGCTGGGCGTTGTTTTTATCCATCCCCACAGTGGTCATGGCCTTGACCCGGACCTTGGACGCCCGGCGGGTCTCGGCCCTGCGCACAAACCAGCGCCAACTGGTGGAGGAATGGGGCGATGCGGTTACCGAAGACGCAAATGACGCGAAGGAAGCAAAGTAAGCCGTGACTGTACTCGTTCACTTCGACGGAAAAATTGGCGTAGATTATCAACAGCGCCTGGCGGCCCTATTGCCCGAGATGCCTGTCAAGCTCTGGCCGGAAATGGGCGATCCAGCGGCTATTCGCTATCTGGTCATGTGGGGGACAGAACCCGGGTTGATCGGGTCCCTGCCCCACCTCAAGGGGATACTCTCCCCCGCCGCCGGGGTGAACCATATCCTGAATGCCCCCGACCGACCGCCGCAGGTGCCCATTGTCCGGCTCCTGGATTCCGGCATGGGCCCGCAAATCGCCGAATATGCCCTACATGCCGTACTCGATTACCAGCGGCATTTCGCTTTATATCGAGACCAGCAAGCGGTACAAACCTGGAAGCCACGGCGCTATCAGGCACCGGGGGAGGTGACGGTCGGCATCCTCGGCCTGGGGACTCTCGGCGCCGTTTTGGCGCAACGTTTGATCGCCAATGGTTATCGGGTCATCGGCTGGCGGTCTAGCGATACCCCCGTTCCCGGCGTCGAGGTCTTTGCGGGAAAACCGGCGTTAACAGATTTTTTGAAGCAGACCCAGGTTTTGATCTGCCTCCTGCCCTTCACCGAAAAGACCGCAGGCATCTTGAACCGAGATCTGTTCGCGCTCTTACCCAACGACGCCATGGTGGTCAATCTCGGCCGGGGTGGATTATTGCGGGAGGCAGATTTGCTCCACAATTTGGACAATGGCCCCCTGTCCCGCGCCATTTTGGATGTTTTCGAGGCGGAACCTTTGCCCCCGGATCACCCCTTTTGGGTGCACCCAAAAATTACGGTCACCCCCCATGTGGCCGCCGCCACCCCACGGGATCAGGCCAGCGTGCAGATGGCCGACGCTATCCGGGTTCTGGAACGCGGCGGAACACCCGAAGGGCAGGTTGACCCAGCGCGCGGCTACTGACCCCGCAGATTTTTCACGGCGTTTAACAGCCGCCGCATGGGGGCTTCAGAGACATTAAAAACGTGGGAAAAAGTATGGTGGCGGGGTTACAAAAATTCGACGGATGAACGCGCTATTAAGGTAATCCCGCCACCAGGATAGTGAGGTTCGATGGGATGTCGCGGTAGGGGTCTATCCGCAGACAATGAAAGTTTAGGTTACACCCGCATGGGAGGAAAAGGTCTAATCATTTAAGCGCAATGAATATCCCTTATCATTCGCTTGGACAACGGAAATTCCGGTTCCATATTGATGATCAGGTTACCGCAATCAGGCATTTCGGCGCTTGGTGCGATGATCCCTTCTCGCGACCGGACTGGCATCTGGTTCATTGCGCAAAATGGCCAAAACTCTGGCATTTCCTAGCGTTTTTCGGCATCACCTGACCGAAACTGGTTTGAGCAGTTGACCTGGCATCCTTGCAGGCGATAAACCCCGGTAAGCGATTGTCACGATCACGGATTTCCGATGGCAAAAAAAATCTCCAAAGCCGCCCCTGGCGATATTTACATTCGGCGCGAAAACCCCAATTCCCGGTGGATCGTGGACCGGCTGATTGATCCGGCAAACCACCCACCGCATGTCTTGTTGCGCAAAGTAGGCCGCGAAGCGACGAGCATCACGGTCGCACTCTCCGTTCTGCAAGATCCCGCTGAATTTTCCAAACTGGCGACCCCGGACAAGGCGCCTGATAGTGTGGCGGCGGGCTCTTCCTAAGCGGCGGCCCCTCCCGCGCCTTTCAACCTCATAGATGGACGCAAAATGGCGACCGTTGAAATCTACACAACCGCGTTTTGCCCATATTGTTTTCGGGCAAAACGGCTCTTGAAAAGCAAAGGCGTTCCGTTCACGGAATACGATGTAACCATGGAGCCCGCCGAGCGGCGGAACATGGCCATTCGGGCAAATGGGCGCCATACGGTGCCACAAATCTTCATCGATGATACGCCAATCGGAGGCTGTGACGAGCTGCACCAGTTGGAAGAGGACGGCGCGCTGGACGCCATGCTGACCTCCAAATGACCAGGTTCCGCGCCGCCTGTGTGCAGATGACTTCCGGCGCGGATTGGCGGGAAAACATCGCCACAGCCGGCGAATTCGCCGAAGACGCGAAAAACCAAGGGGCAAACCTCATCCTGTTCCCCGAGAATGTCAGCGTCCTGGATGAGGACCGGGAAAAAATCCGCGATTCGGCGTCCCCAATGGACGGCCATCCGGTGATCGCGGCCTTCCAGGAGATGGCAGCGCGTCTGGAAACCTGGATATTGGCAGGGACCATCCCCGTCGCCATTGGCCGCGATGGGGCGGGCCAGCAACAGACCGTCGCCCGCTCTTGCCTGATCGATGCATCGGGCGCCCTGGTTGCCCATTACGACAAAATCCATATGTTCGACGTGACCCTGGCAGATGGCGAAAGCTATCGGGAATCCGCCACCGTCCATGCGGGCGATACCGCCGTGGTGGCGCCCACCCCCTGGGGCGGACTGGGCATGACCGTTTGTTATGATCTTCGGTTTCCGCATCTGTATCGCGACCTTGCCAAGGCGGGGGCGGATTTCCTCGCTATTCCCGCGGCGTTTACACGCCCCACCGGCGCCGCCCATTGGGATGTCCTGTTGCGCGCCCGCGCCATCGAATGCGGTGCCTATGTATTTGCCCCGGCACAATGCGGCGTGCATCCAGGGGGCCGCAAAACCTGGGGCCATGGCATGATCATCGATCCCTGGGGGAAGGTCATCGCCCAAGCGGGGGAGGAACCTGAGCTGTTGTTGGCAGAGATCGAGCCCCAATCGACCAAGGCGGCGCGAGACCGAATCCCGGCCCTCCGCCACGACCGGGCCTATTCGGGCCCCAGCGCCGCGTAGCCCCAGCACCTTCCCCCATTCAAGAATTTGTCATACTGTTCTCCCAGGCGTGACAGAAATTGTCCAACATCCGGGAGACTCAATATGTTCGAAGCCGTAAATAGCCCTTATTTGGTTCCCTTCAACGGCAAGGTTTCCCTGAGTAAGCTGCCCACCCAACCGCCGAAGGATGCCAAGGGAGACAAATCCCAAAAGAAAATTCTGAAAGACCATGTGGAGGAACTGGCCGATCTGCAGCGGGTGTTCTACGCCCACGATCGTCATTCGCTGCTGCTGGTATTTCAGGCCATGGATGCGGCGGGCAAGGACAGCACCATCCGCGCCGTGATGAGCGGTGTCGACCCGGCGGGCTGCCAAGTGCATTCCTTCAAGCAGCCGAACAAGGAAGAGTTGGATCACGATTTCCTCTGGCGTTCGGCGCGTCGTCTGCCGGAACGGGGCCGCATTGGGATTTTCAACCGCAGCTACTATGAGGAAGTCCTGGTGGTGCGCGTGCATCCGGAATACCTGGAAGGCCAGCAGCTGCCGGATGGCATCAACAAAAAAACCATTTGGAAGGAACGCTTCGAGTCGATCCGGGATCATGAGAAGCATCTGGCGCGCAATGGCACGGTGATCGTGAAATTCTGGCTCAATGTTTCTCGCGATGCCCAGAAAGAGCGGTTTCTTTCGCGCCTGGATGAGCCCGAGAAAAACTGGAAATTCGCCGCCGGGGATGTGCGCGAGCGTGGCCATTGGCCAGATTATATGAAAGCCTACCAATCGGTGTTGAGAGAGACCTCTCGCCCCTGGGCGCCCTGGTATGCGATCCCGGCGGATAACAAGCCTTTCATGCGGGCAACCGTGGCGGATATCGTGGTACGTACGCTGCAGTCCCTCGCCATCGATTACCCCGCCCCGGATACCGATGAGATCGCCCGCTTTGATGAAATGCGCACCCTGCTGATGAATGAAAAGGACGGCTAAGCCAGGTCATTTGCGGCTCCTTTGGTGAACGATATATCCCCGCCCCCTTGCGCGTCAGCGCGGGTCGGGTACACTTTCTGGAGTGGGTTCAAAAGCGGAGAACACGCATGTGGGTGCGCCGACTTCTCATTCTATGTGCCGTTCTATTCTGCTGGCCGGGGTCGTCCCAGGCGGCCGAACCCCGCATTGCCTTGATCATCGGCAATAGCGATTATGAAGGAGAAGCGCTTAAAAACCCGGCCAACGACGCGCGCCTGATCGGCGATACCCTGCGCAAGCTTGATTTCGACGTGAAGCTGGTGATCGACGCCGACCAGAACACCATGAAGCGGGCCATCGTTGGCTTCGGTGACCGGCTGGAAAAAGCCGGGCCCGAGGCCGTGGGCCTGTTTTATTACGCCGGTCATGGGGTGCAGGTGAACGGCGCCAACTATCTGATCCCGCTGAACACCCGGATCGACCGGGAAAAAGACGTGGATATCGAAGCGGTGAACGCCGCCTGGGTGCTGGGGCAGATGGAATTCGCCGGCAACCGCATGAACATCATCATCCTGGATGCCTGCCGCAACAATCCGTTCATGACCCGGTCTTTTCGATCCTCGGTACGAGGACTCGCCCGTATGGACGCGCCCCGCGGCAGCCTAATCGCCTATTCCACCTCGCCGGGCAATGTGGCCTCGGACGGCGAAGGCGTGAACAGCCCCTATACCGCCGCCCTCGCCCGCGCCATGAACCTGGAAGGCCTCGCCGTGGAACGGGTGTTCAAGGAAACCCGACGCCAGGTGATCGACGCCACCGGGTCGGCGCAGACCCCTTGGGAATCCTCCTCCCTGGTGGGGGAGTTCTATTTCTCCGGTGGCAGCCAACCCAATCGGGTCGCTGCTCTGCCCGTTGAATCGGAAGCGGACAAGGTGGCCCGGGCCTGGCGCGCGGTGAAGGACAGCAAAAACGCCGACGACTTCAAAGCCTTTCTGCATACGTTCGGGGATAGCCCCTTCGCCGATCTCGCCCGTGACCGGGTTGCGGAATTGGAGGGTACCAAGGTCGCCGCCGTCAGCCGCACCCCCGGCGTCGCGCCCGGTGAGCGGGATTTCGCCGCCATGCTGAAATCCGGCGGGCTGATCCAGAACCCGAAAATTCCCGAAGAGGTCTATCATAACGCCCGCATCTATGAGCTGCGTGGCGATTACGGCAACGCGCGGCGCACCTATATGACCTATCTGCGGGAGGATTTGGATTTCGTCGATCCGCATTTGCGGTTTCTCACCTTCCTTAAAGTGCAAGAAGGCCGGGCCGGGGCGCGGGAGGTTTACAACTATCTGAACAGCGAAACCAAGAGCACCTTATTCGATTACGCGCTGATTTTATTGGATTCACCGCCGCAACGGGTGGAACGGCTGAAAGCCTTTGCCACCGATCATCCGGAATTTGCCCATGCGCAATACGAGCTGAGCAAAGAATATTCCGTCGAGCGCAAGGGCAGCCAGACCCTGTCTGACAAGCGCAACGAAAAGAAATATCTGGAAACTTTCCAAAAGCTGGACGACGAAGGGAAATTCGTCCGTAGTTTTGTGGATAAGGAAATGGTGGCGGCAATTCGCGAGGACGCCAAGGTCCGCCTCGCCGCGCTGCAAGCCCTCAACACAGCCGCCTTTCAAAATCCGGTAAAAATCAAAGGCTCCCTTTCCGGCTCCGGCTGGGGCATTCACATCACGATCTTCGATAAAGCGGAGTGGATCTATTACCGGGTCGGCACAGAAGGCGATTATCGCAATACGGGCCAGCGGGAAATCCCCGATCAATATACGGGTCGGCAATTGGCCAATACCTATTTCGCGGCGGGCAACCTGGATGGCCCGGTCCCCATCTTCATCAAATACACGGACCTGCAAGGGGAAACCCACGGCCCCTTTGAAATCCGCTTCAATCCGTTTTCAGCGCAAATCGACGGCCATAAGGATATTTTGCTGCGGCTGACCCGGAACAGTTGGATTTCCTTCCGGGAATGGGAGGGGGAAACCCTGGTTTACTTCTCGCACCTGCTGACCTATCGAGGGGCGCTGAAGGAAAT
>JBMYUJ010000035.1:0-30007 GCA_049605255.1 Magnetospiraceae bacterium | reverse complement strand
GGTGCTTACGCCACAGGCGGTTCGAATTGCGGGCGAGGTTGCCGTGACGGCGCCGGAGGACCTGATTCTCAAACCGGTGGGGATGGAACCGATCACCCTTCCGGCGAAAGACTTACGGTTATCCATCGCGGCAACCGCAGACCGAACCACCGGTGACACCAGCTTAACAGCGGAGGTTTCACCGTTGTCGCTGCGCCAGCCGGGGTGGGACATCGCCGATGGCGGGATCACCGTCGACGTCGCGCATGGTGCGGAAAAATCCCAGACGCAGATTCGCTTGCGAGACCTACGCGTCGCCCAAACCGGGCAGCAAAAGCTGGTGGTGCCCCTGGTGGTATCCGGCGACATGGATATGGACAATGCCTTGGTCAAGTTCACGGGCAGGGCCGTGGGGGCGAATGGGCGCCTGGACCTGCGACTTAAAGGGAACCATGCCATCGCCGAAAACACGGGCGAAATACATTTCGAGATGCGCCCGCTGACGGTAGGGAAAGGTGGCGCCAAGGCGACCGACATTTTCCCCATCCTGTTGGGCTCGGCCCATATCGCCCAAGGCACGGCGGCGGTGGATGGCACCGCGCGATGGTCGGAGAAGGGGTTGCGCGCCGACGCCACACTGGATTTAACGAATTGGGTAATGCGCCTGTCTCCCCGGGCGACGGGCATCGACGGCGGCGTGCGGCTGGCCGGGGAGAATATCTCCCTCACCGCCCGAGGGCGGCCGGGCAAAAGGGGGATGGCGACCTCTGGTAATGTGATCCTGAAGAAAGTCTCGCTCGAAGCGCTGGAAACAATAGCCAGCGGGGTGAATGGCAAGATCACGCTCAGCAGTCTTTGGCCGTTGGCCACACCCAAAGGGCAAAAGATCACCATTGATGAGGTTGATGTGGGTCTCCCTTTGACCGATGGGCATGTGATCTTCCAGGCGGGGCGGAACGCCTCTTTCACCCTCGAACAAGCGCGCCTCGGCTTGTTTTCTGGCGATGTGACCGTGTCCGATATTAGCTTTGCACCGGGCAAGCCCATCCCGCCGATCAATCTGCGTGTCACCGGGGTGGATTTGGCGCAGCTCCTGGCCTTGGTGGAATCCCAGGAGGTGGAGGGCACGGGCTTGCTCGATGGCATTTTACCGCTGACGGTCAAGGATGGGGATATCGCCATTACAGACGGGCGTCTGGTCGCGCGGGAAGAGGGAACTTTCCGCTATGTGCCGCCCGCCGCCGGACCGAATGAGGCAACCGATATGGTGGCCGATGCCCTCTCTGACTTGCGCTATAATCAGCTGACCATGACCGTGAACGGCACCGCCGGGGGCGACATGGCCATGCTGCTGAATTTGAAGGGCCATAACCCCAATTTCCTGGGCGGGCACCCGGTGGACCTGAATTTCAAGATCGAGGGCGAATTATTGGGCTTGGCCCGGCAAGGCGCCCGGGGCTTCGGTCTGCCCGCGGATGCGTTGCGGGGCTTGGGTCGCCAAAAGTAGCAGGGCATGGGGCGAGCGCTCCCTTGAAAGCCCGTCTATACTGGGGGGAAGATTTGCCAATACCCATAAGGGGCGAGGCGGGGGAGGCCAACACCATTCAAACCGTCATCAATAAGCAGATGGGCATTAACCACGCGGATTTCTTGCGGTTGCTGCCGCGCGCCTTGGCGGGGCGAAGCTACCAGGTAGTGGATGGCCCCATCGTTACCGTCGACCTGGACCCGGGCAGCTTAACCATTAATGTTGGACCGGAAGGGAAACGGCAGATTGCGCTGATCGTCTTGCCGACGACAGCGGTGACCCTGACTTTTGAGTCCGTCGATGAAGACGTCCGCACGGCAATGCTGGAGCGCTTCGATAGGGCCTATCAGCGGGGTGGCGGGTAGAGCGTTCCCACGAAAAAAGGCCCCGGCAACCCCCGGGGCCTTTCATCAATCATGTAACCGTGATTACGCTTTCGCTAGATTGGCGGCGGCGAAGTCCCAGTTCACCAGGCTATCCAGGAAGGTCTGCACATAGTCCGGGCGCCGGTTCTGGTAATCCAGGTAATAGGCATGTTCCCACACATCGCAGGTGATCAGCGGGGTGGCGCCGGTGGTCAGCGGGGTTTCCGCATTGCCGGTCTTGACGATTTTCAGCTCACCGCCCTCGGCCACGAGCCAGGCCCAGCCGCTGCCGAACTGGGTAGCCGCCGCAGTCTTGAACTGTTCCTTGAAGGCATCCAGGGAACCGAAGGCCGCATCGATCTTTGCCGCCAGATCACCGGTGGGGGCACCGCCGCCACCGGGCTTCATGGAATGCCAGTAGAAGGTATGGTTCCAAATCTGCGCCGCGTTATTGAACACGCCCGCTTTGCTGGCATCGCCCGCCGCGCCCTTGATCACGGCAACCAGATCATCGTCGGAGCTGCCTGCGGCATCGCCCAGAAGATTGTTCAGGTTCACCACATAGGTGTTGTGGTGCTTGCCATGATGGAAGCCCAGGGTATTGGCCGAGATATGCGGTTCGAGCGCATCGGCGGCATAGGGCAGATCGGGAAGTGAAAAAGCCATTGGGAAATCCCCTCTTGTCTCTGTGTTTTAAAGTGGAAAAAGAATCGGTATCTGGGAAATAGTCATATCCCGAGTGAATTTGAAGGGCAAACCGGGAATTTCCTTTTATTTAATATCGCCCGCCGCAGCCACCGCAAGGTGACCGGAAAGAACAGCGGATTCGATGGTGGCGGGCAGGCCCGTATCGGTCCAATCCCCGGCGAGAAATAGGTTATTATAGCGCGTTACCGGGCCGGGCCGGGCCGCGGCAAAATCGGGTGTTTGTGCCACGGTGGCGGCTTTTTCTCGGATCAGACGGTGCGGCGGCATCGGTTCGGGTGTCAAACCCAAAAGCGGTGCGATTTCCGACCAAACCGCCGCGGCGATCGCCTCTTTATGTTCTGTGCGGGAGTGGGCCGCATCGCTGATGGTCACAGAAACCACATCGCCACGCTGGAAGACCCATTGGGCTTGGGTGCCGACAAGGCCCCGGAAAGGAGCTCCACCGGGGAGCGGGGTGACCTGCGGCAATTTGAAATGCAGGTTAAGGATTTCATTCTGCGGAAGTGGCGCGGGGATTAGCCCCAAGGAGACAGGCACCGCATTCGGCGGCACCGCCAGAATGATGATGTCATCCATTTCCACCGGTATTTCCATGCTGGTAAAAACCAGTCCGGCAACTTGAACCCTGGTGGCGTGAATGCCGGTCAATCTCGTGCCGAAAAAGATCTCGGCGCCCCGATCCCGCAACCAATTTAGGGCCGGGTCCACCAAGGCCGTGCCGAGGCCTTGTTGCGCGATGAACGGCTTTCGGGCAGGGACGGGGCCCAAGAGCCCTTTTGAAATTGCCGCCCAGAGCAACTGTGCCGAGGCCTTTTCGGGCGCTGTGTTAAGGATGGCGAGGGTCATGGGCTCCCATAGGCGGCGTAAAGCAGGGGAGCGCGCCCCGACACAATCGGCCACCGTCGCGCGAGGGCTTGCATTCTTCAACCGCCAGATGTCGCTGAGTAAGGTGGTTGCGGAAACACCGGGGGGGCGGTCCCGCCAGCGGTCACGTAGCGCGCCTTCCAAGCGGACCGTCCAGGAAAGCGCGGCGCCGGGTTCGGCCATGGGATAGGCGGCGGGCCATTCGGTCAGGCCTTGCGCCGCGCCGATCCGCCGCAGATAGACGAAGGTCTCTTCATAGGCCCCGAGCAGCAGATGGGTACCATTGTCGAGGACCCGATCGAGCTGCTTGTCGGGGTAAGAACGGCAGCGGCCCCCGGCCATCGGTGCCGCCTCATACAGAACCACATGCCAGCCCCGGGCGGAGGCCGCGCATGCCGCCGCCAAACCTGCCATCCCGGCACCGATGATATGGGCAACCTGTTCTATCTCGGCCATCGAAAAAGCTGGCCCAGCGCGATCAGGAGTTTTTCATGGCGGGGGAAATGCAAGGGGGAAACATCGCCCCAGCCCCGTTTTTCCAGCCGGTTGAGGATTTCCGTATAGGTGGCCATCATCATCAGGGCGGGGCCCAGGCCTTGCCGAGGCTGGCCCTCCAACGCTGCTTCCGCCTGCCGAAAGGCGGCCCGCGCCCGGGCACCCAAAAACCCCCGCACCTTCAGGATATCGGGATGGGTCAGGGCATCTTGCGGGGTCACTGGGATATGATGGCGCTGCAAGACCTCCCGCGGAAAATACAGGCGATCCACGGCGGCATCCTCCGCCTGGTCCCGCAAGATGTTGGTGAGCTGCAGCGCATCGGCCAAATGATCGCCGAAGGCCAGCGCGGCGGCATCGCACCGCCCGAAAACGGCGAGGGAGAGGCGCCCCACGGTGCCCGCGACGCGCCGACAATAAAGTTCCATCTCCGCGAGATCAGGGCCGACCAAGGGGCCATTTGCATCCATCAGCATGCCTTCGATCAACGCGTCAAATTCCGGCAGCGGAAAATGGTAGTGCCGGTTTACCGCTGCCAGTACGCGAGTGATGGGCTGCGCCGGGTTGCCCTTGAATGCAGCATGGAGTTCGTCGCGCCAGGCTTCCAGTTGCGTCACCTTATCCGCCGCTGGGAGGGGGCCATCGGCGATGTCATCCAATACCCGGCACAGGGCATAGACCGCGAACATGGCCGACCGCTGCGGGTTGGGCATGATCCGCAAGGACCAATAAAAGGAACTCCGCGCCTGGCGGGTAATGGCCTGGACGGTTGCATAGTCTTCCTTGGTCGGTGCCAACGCGGGGGTCATCCGGGGAACATACCCCGGAACAGGCAGCGGAACACATCTGATTTGGTGAGGGCTAGGTCTTCCGCGAGCGGATCACCGCGCCGTAGTTTCCACAACAGGCGGTTCGCGCAGGCGATGGTCACGCTTGCCTGCCGGGCGAGAGAGCGGCTTTTCAGGTGACGGGGAAGCCGCTGCGCTGTTTTCAAAAGGTCGGCGGTTTGATCCAAAAGGCGATCGATAATCCCCCGCAGGGCGGGTGAGGTTCGTGAGGCCTGGAGGGCAGATTCATTCAAACCCGCCTCGGCGAGCCAGGCGAGCGGGATATAGAGGCGCCCGTTCTCTCGGTAATCCGGCCCGATATCCTTCAGGTGATTGGTGACCTGCAAAGCGGCACAAAGGGCATCGGATGCGGTATGGGCTTCGGCAGCGGTCTCCCCGAACAGATCGAGCAGATATCCCCCGACCGGCATGGCGGAATGGGCGCAATAGCCGATCAGATCATCCCAGCTTTCGTAGGTTCGGTTTTCCGCGTCGGCCCGGAAGGCCTGCAGCAAATGCCGTGCATGATCGGTGGTCATCCCGCAGTCCGTCAAACTGCGGGTCAAGGGCGTGACGAGGGGATGGGCGGGGCCGCCCTCCAGCGCAGTTTCCAGTGCGGATAACCGGGCCAGCTTTGCGCCGATCTCCAGGGCGGGATCGTCGGCGATGTCATCGGCGTGGCGGGCAAAGCGGTAGAAGGCCATGACGTGCCGCCGTTTCGCCGCGGGCAACAATAACGACGCGACGGGGAAATCCTCGTCGCGTGCGTCTTTACCGGTCATGGATGCGGCCGCAGAGATGATATGGGCTCCTGCGGGTCAGGAGGTTGGTTAAATTTATCGCACCATGTTGGGCGACAGGGTTCCCATGGCTTGCAACAGCCGATACACCGCCACATAGGTATCGAACTCGGCATCGATGGCCTCGATCCGGGCCCGGAACACCTCGGTCTGCGCATCGATCAAGGATACCGCGCTTTCCTTTCCGCCAGACACTAGTTTGCGCCGCGCATGGGCGATTTCTCCAGCGATATTGACCGCGTTTTGAAAGAGCTCGGCCCGCTCCCGCGCGGTTTCCAGGTCGGTCCAGGCGAGGCTCACGTCCTCTTCCACCTGGGCCCGCACATAATCCCGATCCTTTTCGCTGGCGGCCAGGCGATGGATGGCTTCCTTGCGTGCCGCGTCCGTAGCGAATCCGGAGAAGAAATCCCAGGTGACCCGCAGGCGGATCGATGCATTTTTCTCGTAGCCTTCAGACCCGTCGTAATCGTTTTCATATCGTGCCCGACCGACCAGGTCGAGGCGGGGCCAGTAATCCCCCTTGGCGATATCCAGGTCCGTTTGCGCCAATTCGATAGCCTTCGCCCGGTCTTGCATCAGCGGCGCTTGGGTTACGGAGGCGGCCAATGCATCATCCAAATTAACGGGGACGAGTTCATTGGGAATGGCCGGAACCGTCATGGTTCCCGGGTTCGGTATCTTGGAAAAGACTTGTACATACCGGGTCTTCGCTTTTTGCAGTTCACTTTCGAAGACAACGGCCCGTTCGCGGGCCACCTGCAGGCGCGCCTTGGCCGCGAGGGTATCGACGGAAATGCCGCTGCCCCGGGCCACCCGCTCGCTTTGCAGGTGCAGACCCCGCTGCACGACCGCCACGTTTTCCTGGGCGATCTGGTGGCGCCGGGCATGGCGCAATACATTCACATAGGCCGCCGCCGCTTCAAACAATAGCTGCTGTGTCGTTGAGTCTTGCGCGATCAAGGAGAGGTCGTGGTTGACCTGCGCCCGCGCATTGCGCCCAGACCGTTGGCCACCATCGACTAACAATTGAGTGAGGGAGATTTCCGCCATGGTGGGGTTTCCCTCGAACGGCGCGTCATCGGTCGTTCTCAAGGAGGGGTTGTTGGTGGTTTCATACCCCGCTTCCGCCTCAGCGCGAAGCTGCGGAAAATATTCCGATTTTGCTTTGCGCTGTGCCTCTACATGGGCCTCTACATTCCTGTCCGCCCATTCCAAGCGTGGGTGATTCTCCAGCAAAGTGGTGATTTCCTCGCCCAAGGTTTGTGCCTTCGCGGGAAGGCCCTGCAGGGTTCCGGCGCCGAGCACCAAAGCGGCAGTTAGAAATTTTTTCATCAGAACTTTACCCTCGTTCTTAATCCCCCCGATTAGGTCACCGTGAAATTCGTGGTGGCAAACCCATCCGGGTTATTGTCAAAAGTCGCGATGGCCGTAAAGGCATTGCCGCCGGTGCCATCATCATCGAAATATAGGGTGTCTTCGTTTTGCGAATAAAAAACGCGCGTGTTTGCATCCGCTTCTGCATTGTAGTTCGCAATGGCGGAAATGTTCTTGAAGTTCGTGGCCGTGACACCGCCGACAACATCAAAGGTGGTGCCGTTCAGTGCGATAATGTCGTTCGCGATTTCAAAGGTATTGATGGTGTCGCCAAGGTCGCCCAAGGCCTCGTAGCGGATCACGTCCACAGCGCCATCGTTACCCAGTTCGATCAGGTCTGCGCCGCTGCCACCAAAAATTGTATCCGCGCCGCCGCCCGGGTCTAGCACATCCGCGCCGGAGCCGCCGGAAAGGGAATCCGCGCCCGTGCTGCCGCTCAGTGAATCGTTCCCAATGTTGCCCGCGAGGATATCGTTGCCGCTTCCACCTTCCAAGGTGTCATCGCCTTCGCCGCCATCGAGCGTATCGTTGCCACCGGCGCCATTGAAATAATTGTTGATGCCCGCAAAATCGCCCAACATGGTGTCTGCGCCCGCCGTCCCATCGAATCCCTCGATATTCACAACGGTATCAATGATCCCGCCGGAGATGACTTCCCCGTCGGACAGGTTCACGTAGACGGAGGAGAAAAGGGCCAGATCCAAATTGTCGAAGCCAGCGCCACCGTTGTAAAAGTCGCTATCCGTGTCTGCCGTGGCAAAGATGGAGTCGTCGCCGCTGCCCGCATTTAGGGAGTCCGCACCGGCACCGTCGTAAAGGGAGTCGGCTCCTGATTCACCATCCAGGGTGTCGTTTCCAAAATAACCATATAACGAGTCGTTTCCGAGACCGCCAAAGATGATGTCATTGCTGGAGTCGCCAGTCAGAAAATCGTCGCCATCCAGACCGTTGATGGTGTCATCGCCGGTATATCCGAAAATCGTATCCGCGCCCGAGGAGCCAATAAGATTGTCTCCTTGAGCGGTCGCCAGCACAAACTCGACGTCTGACAGAATATCCGTCGTGCCGTAAGTATCGATGACGGTTCCAGTTGTAAGGTTCAGGGTGATACCAGCACCGCCGCCTTCCACGAGGTAATAGACGATATCTACACCGGCGCCGCCGATGAGGGTGTCATCCCCATTGCCGCCGACTAGCGTATCATCGCCCGATCCCGCATCGACGTAGGAATCTTCCAGCACAGCCCCGCCGAAAATGCTATCCGCCGCGGCGGTTCCGACAAAGATTTCAAAATTGGCAATCGTATAGGTGTTAGCGCCATCGGTGGCCGTATTGGCGTCCAGGTCTATATCGACGCCAGAGAGAGCGGAAAAGTCGATAACGTCAAAATCGGAAAAATCTATGTCCGTCCCGCCGTCATACTGATCGTTCCCGGCGCTAGCGACAATGGTATCATCGCCCGATCCCCCGGCAATGGTGTCATCTCCGTCGCCGCCATCCAGGGAATCATCGCCGGTGCCGCCGAGCATGGAATCGTTCCCGGCCTCACCGTAAAGACGGTCGTTGTCATCGCCGCCATCGATGGTGTCGTTACCAGCGTTGCCATATAGCGTATCATCGCCGGTTTCGCCGAAAATCTGGTCATTCCCGGCCCCACCGTCCACGATATCGGCGCCGAGGCTCGCGAGAATGGTATCGTCACCAGTGCCGCCGTCGATGGTGTCGTCTCCGCTGGCGCCATCAATGGAATCAGCGCCGCCGCCGCCATCAATCAGGTCCGATCCGAAGAAATCGGAAATTGTATCATCGCCTGCGCCGCCGATCAGCGTATCGTCTCCGGAATAACCACCGATATAGTCGTTTCCCGCGCCGCCATCGAGATAGCTCGCCGCACTGCCGGCGTAGATCACATCATTAAAATTGGAACCGATGACCCCCTCGATCCCAAAGAATACATCGACACCGCCATCACCATCTGATGTGTTGCCGTAGGCGATATCCACGTCGATGGCTCCGGCAGCGCCGCTATAATCCACCTTATCGAAGCCGATGCCGCCATCCAGGGTGTCATCCCCAGTGCCGCCGATCAGCGTGTCATCGCCGGGATCGCCAAAGATGGAGTCCGCACCGCCTGCCCCGTCCAGCAGGTCATTTCCGCTGAGGCCAAAAATTACATCATTACCGGGCCCGCCCGTGAGAACATCGGCGAGTGGAGTCCCCGTCAGGACCAGATCGTCCGTCAGCCCATTGATCGTGACCGTCAATGTGGCTGTGGCGGTAAACCCGCCCGTATCGGTAATTGTATACGTGTAGACTTCGGTGACCGTATCGCCCGTATGGACGAAATCCAGAGCTGGATTTTCATCAATCAGCGAATAGGTGAACGAACCGTCTGCAGCCCAGAAAAGAGTTCCGTAAGTATCGCCACCTGAGACATTGGTTACGGTCAGGACATCACCGATATCAGGGTCGGTGTCATTGGATAGCAAGTTACCGGAGGCGAGGAGGGTTGTATCTTCCACAACAGAAGCGGTATCCGCGACGGCGGTCGGTGCCGTGTTTTCCAGCACATCGGTGATGGTGATGGCAACCGCCGTATCGCGGGTCAGCCCGCCTTGATCGGTGACGCGGACAATAATGTTTTCAGTCGGGTTGGTTTCAAAATCCAAAGCCCCGGCGACTGTGATCCCACCCGTAATCGCATCAATGGCGAATTTTCCGCCCGCATTGTCGACCAGGCTATAGGTAAGTTCGAAATACGTGTTGGGATCGGTTGCGCTTGCCGTGCCGACCAGGGTTCCGGTGGTCGCATCCTCGGCGACGGCAGAGGAGGAAACGGACAGGCTATCGGGGGCTAAATTGGCTTCCACGGTCACCGTGATCTGGGTGCTGCCGACGCTGTAGACCAGGATATCGCCATCGGATTGGAAAACACCATTAACAGTGGCGAAGGAACCCGAGATGGACCCCGCCGTGATGACGGTGAACACATCACCCGGTGTTGGATCGTATCCCGCCGTGGTGGATAGATCGAGGCTGCCCCCCAAGGTGAGGGATTGGCTAACCCGCAAAAGATCGGAGGAGCTAACAATGGCCGGATCGCCTACCTCCAACACGACGGACGATCCGGAAAGCAGCACCAGATTGCCCAGGAAAAACAGGCTGCCTGGGGAATATCCGGGCGAAATGACGCCGTTGTTAAAGAAGGTGCCACCGGTGATAACGATGTTGCCTGTCCCGGTAATGGACCCCGTATTGTCCAAGGTGCCGCCCGCGATGGTCAGGGTGGGGGCGGGAAGCGCCAGTAGAGGATCGCCCAGTTGGATGGTGCCCAAATTGGTGATCGTCAGACCCGCGTTCTGATAAATGGTATCTTGCGGAATCACCAGGATGCCGGAATTCGTAAAGCCGCCGGTCAAGGTCGTGGCTGGGGTGACCGGAGGCGGTGTGGAGGTCGGCGTAGTTGGCGGTTCAATCCCTGGCGGCGGCGGAATGGCGCCCGGCGGGGTCAGGTCGATGGGCGGTTCCAGCGTCAGCGGGGTGATGAAGGTCAGGGGCGGCGGAATCTCCAATACCATGGGGTCGATGCCGGAAATCACCACCAGTTCCGGCGAGACCTGAAACCCATTCAGCGTCACATAAAGGTCTAATCCACCAATCTGGGTGAGGCGAAGGCCGCCGGGGAGATTCAAAAACCCGTCAATTCCAAAGGGCGGCACGCCGCCGCCGGGGCCACCCGGCAATTCCGTATCCGGATCGGTGCCATCGAACTGGGCAGGGTCCAAGCCATCGAAAATGCCCGGTAACCCGCCATGTAAACCATTTTGGGTCAGATGGTTTTGATAAAGCAGCAAAACCCGCAGGCCATAAAGCGCGACAATTTGCTCCGGCGACAGCCCTTCAAACAGGGTGGGAAGCTCAGACGGGGAATTATTCTGCGCCGTATCTCCCGGGTTATCGAGGGAAATACAGGCCGCATTGGTACAGACCGTGAGCGGGCCGCCCTTGAGCAGCGTGACCGCATTGTCGCCACCGATGGCCGCGCCTTTCACCGCGCCTTCCGTACCGCGAATACCGATGGTGTAGACCGGCGTGCGCAGGCTCATCTGGTCGGGGTTGTTGACCGACACGTTGCCGGACACAAAGGTAAAAACACCTTTCACCACCGTGGTGGTCGAGGCGCCGTCTTGGCTGGCGGGGTCGTAAACAAACTCATCCAGCACCATGCGCCCGGATTCCCCGAGGGCGAAGCTGGATTCATCGTTGAATACCAAGCCTAAAGCCCCATCCGGCCCGGTTTCCACCACATCCCCCAGGAACACGGGGTCGCCCGTGCCCAGTTGCTGGGTGGTTCCATCGGCGCGGATGGCGGTCACCAATCCTTCCACGGTGGTGACCTGGCCAATAGGCGGCGCGCCAGCCCCCAATGCCGTTTGCGCGTAGACGCCAGGGTTGTCCGGCCCGGCCAGACGCGCCACCACATCCCCTGGCAGGGTCAATCCGGTCTCGGAGGACAGGTCTGGCGGGGTTGATCGGGCGAAATAATCCAGAATAATAAAACGGGACCCATCCGGTCCCGTGAGCTGCAAATCCGCGCCAAGGCGGTCGTAGTCGGCGTCCTGAATAAAGGTGTCACCCGGAACGGTGACCGTTTCCAAGCCTTCGGAGGAAAGGTAGACCGACGGGGCGTCGTCAGTGGAAGAAAAACGCACCGTATTGGCGTTTGAGGATAATCCAGAAAAAATTTTTGCGTCAAAGTGCGTCAATGCGTTTTATCCCACACAAACAAACCATACATTCAAGCCTATATATACCCAACTGACTGTTAACAATTTGCCAGTTTACCCGACGACGAGCAACGGGATTGTCCTAAATCCCCCCGAATTGCCCCAAGAATATTCAAAGGAGTTTCCCGTGCGATCGCTGACCTGGGCGGTACTTTTGCTGATTGCCGCGATCCCATTATCGGGAGAGACACCCGCGCGGGCCGCATCCGGCGGGGGCGCCGACCAAACCCGTGGCGCCGTCAACGCCGCGTCGGCCTGGCCGCTCGTGCGGTCGGTGCAGCGGCGCCTGCGGGATATCGGTCTCTATCGGGGGCAAATGAACGGCCTGCTGGATGACACGACACGGGCGGCTGTCGAGCGCTATCAGGCGCAGGCGGGCCTGCCGGTGGATGGCCTGGTGACCGAGGCGTTGCGGGAACATCTGGATGATGCGCCAACGCAAGCCCGCCGGTTGCTGCGGCGTTTGGAACAAGCGCGGTTGCGGCAGATTGACGAAGCCCGCACTGCCATTCAATCGGCGCCGGATACCCAAGACTTGTTGGCGAGCGCCCGCAAGGTGCAGCGCTTGGGCGAACTATCCACTGCGGAGCGGGCGGCCTGCGCCAAATCCGCCGATAGCGATTGCCTGATCGCGACGGCGTTGGAGGATCTGGTTAAGGTGACGGATGCCGAGCAACGCAACTGGGCACTTGGCGAATTGGCTCAAGCCCGGGCCTTGGAAGCCGATATAGAAGGGGCCCTGGGATTGACCGTGCGGATCAGCGATCCGCGCCGGGTGATCGAATCCTTGCATGACACAGCGGTGCTGATCGCCTTGCTGGCGCCGGTGGAAACCGCCGTGGATATGGTCGGCGCCATTCCGATCCCGCGGCGTCGTTTGGCGGGATACACCGAGGTCGCGGCGGCGCTCGCGATGCGCGGCGAGGAAAAGGCCGCCCGTGATCTGGCGGCGCGCGCCGCTGCCGAGGCCTCCCAACTGGAGTCGCCCCTGGATCAGGTCACCGTTCAAGCCCATGCCGCCGGGGTGCTCGCCCGCGCCGGCGCGCCGCAGGAGGGGGTTAAGACGTTAGAATCTCTAGAGACAGCCATTTCCCGATTGCCGTTTGATACCCATAAGGGCGTGGCGCTCAAGGATATTTCGGCAGCCTGGCTAAAGCTCGAAAATCCAGATCGCGCCGGTCGCCTGTTAGAGGAAATTCCCAAGGATGGACCCTTGGCCGACGTGGCCCGGATGGACTGGGCCATTGCCGCGGCCCGGTCTGGCGACGTGGCGGCGGCGATGAAAAACGTCTCTCGCATTCAAGACCGCAAGCGCCGGGCGCCGGTCTGGGCGGAGATTGCCCTGGCCCATGCCGAGAGGGGGGAGACGGCGGCCGCTGAAAAGGCCGTGCAACAGGGTGTCTCCGTATTGCCAACGGGAACCGCGGGCGTGGCGGGTCGGTCTATGCTGGCGGAAGCAGCGGCGCATTTTACCGCGCCAGACCGCGCCCAGGAAATTCTCGGTGATCTCGTCGGAACAATCGCGGCGCCTGCTGTTTCCTGGCGCATGGCGCGGGCGTTCGAAGCCCGGGGGGACGCGCCCACGGCCACCCGTTTGCGGGAACGGGCCCTCACTTTGGCCCGCGATCTACCCGCCGGGTTGGATAGGATCTGGGTGCTTGGAGACCTCGCCGTGTTGGCCCGGGCGGATGGTGAATCGGAGACCGCAAAAGACCTTCAAAAGGACATGCTGCGGGCCGCTCAAGCCATTGAGACACCCTGGTTCAAGGTGCGTGCCCTCGCCCGCACGGCGCGGGTCGCCACATTACTTTCCGCCGACGATGCCGCTTTTAAGATCCTGACGGCGACGCCTTAACGTTCTCGAAATGCCTCGTAGCGCAGGCGGAGCAGGGGGGAGATCATATATTGCATCACCGTCTTGTGGCCGGTGGTCACGTCCACCGTCACCAGCATGCCGGTGGTGATGGGCAATTCTCCTTCAGCATCCCCCAGGTAAGAACGATCGGTCTCCACCCGCAGCTTGAAATAGGGGGCGCCGTTTTCATCCTCGTAGGTATCCGGGGAGATGGCGATCACTTTCCCCGCGAGGCCGCCATAGCGGATGTAATCATAGGTGGCGACCTTCACCAGCGCCTCTTGTTCCGGGCGCACATAGCCCACGTCGATGGGGCTCAAGCGGGCCTCCACCAGCAAGGTTTCGCCCACCGGCACGATCTCCATGATCGGTTCGCCCGCCCGGGCAACACCGCCGATGGTATGGTAGCGCAAGCTTTTGACAACACCGTCGATGGGGCTGTTGATGACCGTCCGCAAGGAACGATCTGTGGCGCGGTTCAGGGCTTCGCGCACCTGGGCGATTTCCGCTTCCGCGTTGGCCAATTCCCCGCCCGCTTCCCGCCGCAGGCGCAGGGTTTCCACGCTTAACAGTTCCTCGGCTTCCTTCACCGCGGCTTCCGCGCGGGGCAGGGCGGAGAGCAGTTCCGCCACGTCGCCTTCCATCTGCTGTACTTCCCGCTGCAGGCGCAGATGATCCACGCGAGGGGTCAGCTTGTCCCGCAGCAGGCTGGTGGAAACCTTCAATTCCTCGGTGCCGATGTCCAGATCCCGCTTCGCCGTATCCAACTGCGTTGCCGTTTGCGCCAGCTCCAGTTCCTTTTGGGTAACCTTCTCTTGCAGGGTTTCGAGGACGCTGGCCAGTTCCCGCGTCCGCGCATCGAACCGGTCCTGTTCTGCCTTTAGGAATTCCGGGCGGCGGGCGGCGGCTTCGTCATTGAATTGGGGGGGGGCTTCATCCGCTTCGGCGCGTAGTCTGTCACGCCGCAGGATCAGCGCATCCAGGCGGGCAGACAGTTCCTCCCGGCTGGCCTCCGTCGCGATCTGGTCGAGGCGCAACAGCGGCGCGCCGGCACTCACCCGGTCGCCCTCGGAGACGAATATTTCCCGAATAATGCCACCTTCCAGATGCTGGATGGAGCGGACCTTGCCTTGCGGGACCACCTCGCCAGAGGCAATAACCACTTCTTCCAGATCGGCGAAATTGGCCCAGACCAATAAGACCGCGATGAACCCCATCAGGATGCGCACCCAATGGCGGGACCCCGGTTTGGGGATGCGGTCGAGGGTCTCGTCGAGCGCCGTCATGACCGCAATACCTTTTCCGCTGGCCCGGCGGCGCGGATGCGCCCGCGTTCCAAGGCCACCACGAACTGGCATTTTTGCAAGATGGCGGGCGTGTGGCTGGCGACGATCACCGTGTGAGTGCTCGCCAATGCGGCCAGAGTTTCCGCCAATGCCGCCGTGCCCCGTTCATCCAGATTGCTGGTGGGTTCATCCATCAGCACGACCGGCGGGGCCTTTAGCAGCGCCCGGGCGATGGCAATGCGTTGGCGTTCCCCGCCCGACAGACGCATGCCGCCAATGCCGACGGGGGATCCATAGCCCTCTGGCAGGGCGGCGGTGAAATCATGGGCGCCCGCCTTGCGGGCCGCTTCGAGGATTTCTTCATCCGTCGCTTCCGGGTGGGAGAGGGCAATATTCTCTCGTATCGATCCCTCGAACAGATGAATATCCTGCGGCACATAGCCGATGCCTTGCACCAGTTGCTGCCGGGAAAACTGAGTGATTTCCGATCGGTCCAACAGGACGCGGCCTTTTTCCGGGGTGTAGAGACCGAACAGGGTCTTGATCAAAGTGGATTTGCCAGATCCGTTCGGCCCGACGATGGCGACGAAACTGCCGCCTGCCTGGATGGATAGATCGATTCCCTCCAGCACCGGCGGGCGCGCGGGGTCGAACCGGAAGGTAATGGATTCCGCCGCCAAGGCGCCGTCGAAACGTTGTGGTCCGAGGGAATTCTCCCGCCTATCCGGCGTTGCCCCGAACAAGTTCCCCAGCCGCTCCTTCACCAGTTTGAACCGACTGTATTGGCGCCACGAACTGACCAATTGATTGAAGGGCGAAATGGCCCGGCTGCCCAACATGTTGGCGGCGATCAGCGCGCCGATAGTCATGCGCTGGTCCATGATGGCGAGGGCGCCGAAGGCGGTCAGCGCCATGGTGGTGGTGGAAGCCAGCACCAGGCCGAGATTGATGTAACCATCTCCCTGCCGTCCGCGGCCCGCGCCATGGAGGATACCGGCACTATGCCGCTCTTCCCAGGTTTTACGGAAACCCTCCGCCAGCCCCAGCGCTTTGACGGTCGCACGCCCGTTCAGCATTTCCGCGACCAGGCGATCCCGCCCGCCGACGGCCTCCCTTTCGGTTTGGAGCGCCTTAGAGACGGCACGCCCAGAAAGCCAGGACAACAGAATGAACAAGGGAACCGCCAACAGCAACACCCAGGCCACCGGCGTGGCGATGATCACCACCAACAAAAGGAACAGCATGGCAAAAGGCAGATCGACAGCGAGAACGGCGGGCGGGCCGCAGAGCGTATCGCGGATCACATCCACATCGCGGAACAGCCCATGCCAGTGGGAGGCGGGTCGGGATTCCAATTCCGCCAGCGGCAAGCCATTGATCTGGTCATAGACCTTTGCCGCCAGCCGGGCATCCACCCGTGTCGCCGCCCATTGCAGCAATCGGCTGCGGGTCTGACGAAACACCAGATCGAAGATGAGTACCAGACTGAGCCCGATTACCAGGGCGAGGAGGGTGCTGGTCGCGGCATGGGACACCACCCGGTCATAGACCTGAAGGATGAACAGGGGCAGGGCGAGACCGAACAGATTGATGAACACGGAGATCAGCAGAACCTCACGAAACCCCCCGCGTGCTTCGGTAAATGCGGCCTTCAACCAATGTTGCGGCGTGCTCATGGGCTATTTGCCCTCCGCCACATGAACGCCTTTCCAGCCCGGCGGCGGCGGGGTGATCTTGAAATCGGCAATGCGCTTTGCCATCACCGAACAATAGCCGTCCAGCCCCAGTTCCGCAGCCTGGGGGACGCAAAGGTCAAGGGCGCTTTGTGCCGCCGCCCAGGCCTGGTCCCGGTAGGCCGCCAACAAGCGCCCATGGGCCTCCCTATAGGCGGCAAACACCGCGCTTTCGCCCATATTCTGATCGCCTGCCAGGAAGTAGACCCGCTCCGGTGCCTCGCGCCCCTTGACCTGCAACAGGTCGAGTTCGATCAGCGCCATGCCGTCCACCAGCCGCGCGGTTTCCGAGCCCAGAACCCGGTCTACCTTGTAGGTCTTGCATTGGCCTTCCAGCCGCGAGGCCAGATTGACGTTATCGCCCAACACCGAATAGTCGAAGCGTTGGGTCGAGCCCATGTTCCCCACGATGGCCTCGCCTGAATTGATCCCGATGCCAATGGCAAGATCCGCATAATCGAGGCCTTTCTCGGTAATCTCGGCCCGCATCTCCGTATTGAATTTGATCATGCGGCGATTCATCTCCAAAGCGGCCATACAGGCATTTTCCGCATGGTGCGCATCGTCCATAGGCGCATTCCAAAAAGCCATGATGCAATCGCCCATATATTTATCCACCGTGCCATGTTGGCTTAAAACCGCTTCGGTAAGCGGCGTCAGCAGGCGGTTTAGCACCAGGGTCAGCGTTTCCGGATCATAGCGCTCCGAAATGGCGGTAAAGCCCCGCACGTCGCAGAATAGGAAGGTCATATCCCGTTTGTCACCGCCCAGTTTCAGGCTATCCGGGTTCTCCGCCAGGCGATCCACCATGGCGGGGGCGAGGTAGAAGGCAAAGGCATCGCGCACCTGACGCCGTTTCGCCTCTTCGCCGGCGAACCCGGCATAGGCCATATAGGTGTAGATCAGGAAAATGGTGCCAGCGGCGTAGGACGCATCCAAGAGCAACAGATGCTCGGTGAACAGGAACCAGGAGAAATAAAACGCCCCGCCAACCAAAATGAACATTACCAGCAGGGTCCAGCGCGCACCGACCAGGGGGACGAGCAGGATCATCAGCAGCCCCGCGACGGCGCCAAAAAAGACCTCCCCCGTTTCCAATTCCCAAGGGCGCAACAAAAGCGATTTTTCAATTACCGCCTCGATGGTCTGGGCATGGATTTCCACACCGGGGATGGCGGCTTCCGTGGGAATGGTCCGGATATCCAGCAGGCCGGGCGCGGAAGTGCCGACGATGGCGATCCGGCCCTGCACCGCGGCGGCAGGGGTCTTGCCGTTCAGGATATCGGCGGCAGACACATATTTTTCCCGGTCATGCCGGGAAAAATAGGGCCAGACCCGCCCATCCGATTGGGTCACGAGCCCGAAATTCTTCGCGATCTGGACCGCCTCGATGCCTTCGCTGGGCGGGTCCTGGTCTGGGGTGGCATCATAAACATCCACCATCAGGGTTGGCCGCCGCAGCGCGACGCGCAGCAATTCCACGGACAGGGCGGGGAGGATGCGGGTATCCTCCAGCAAGCTGAGGGTCGGCACGGTTCGGATGGTTTGATCCTGGTTTCGGCCGAGACTGAACATTCCCATACCAGCGGCGTTTTCCTCTAAAACCGGCAGGTTGCGGGTCACGCCATAGAGATGCCGAATAAAGGGCGAGACCAGCTCATGGGGCCGATAAAAGGTGCGGGCATCCCGAATGACCTTGGGATCGGACGCTATCCCCATGGCTTGCTTCAGGCGTTCGGACGGGAACACCCGGCGTGACGCGAAAGAGGTTTTCAAGGGATCGCGGTCTTTGTCCGTCGGTAGGGTGCTCTCCGTGATCCCCAACACCACCGGAACGGCTTTCATGGCATCCGCGAACCGTTGATCATTGTCCCGCAGGGTGCGCAGTATGGCGGCGGCTTCCCGACCATCCTCGCCAAGATCATCCGCATATACGGAGGGGGAGTAGCGATCCGGCTCGGGAAAGACCATATCGAAGCCGACCACCACCACGCCGAGTTCACCCAAACGGATAACGAGATCGGCCAAAATATTCCGGGGCCAGGGCCATTGGCCGATCTCACCCAGGCTCTTTTCATCGATATCCACGATGACCACGGGCCGCTGGCTGACCTCACGCGGTTTGAACTGCTGGTAGAAATCGAAGACTTTCAGGCGGGCAAACTCCACCGGGAACGGGTCCGCCAGGCGCAGCCAAACAAACCCCACCAGCATCAGAAACGCGATCAGCCGCCCCCGGCCCGCCAGGCGCCGGAGGATTTTCATGCCGCAAAGCCGTGTGAGAAATTCATGCCGCCCCTTAACAAAACCCTCTTGGGCTCAAAGAGTAAACCGAACGGGGGGTCACGCAAAGGCTTGAAACGCGGCGCGTCGCCGCTTACCAAACAGGCAATGCCCTAGGCCCGAAGGATGAGGCTTTCATGAACCAGGAATACTGCACCGATCAGGTGCGGCGGCTCGATAACGACCGGTATCTGTGTAGCCTGTTTGCACCAGAGGCGGACCGGTCCGGGCTCTTCGCCTTGGCGGCGTTCAATATCGAGCTTGCCCGCATTCGGGAAACCGTGAGCGAGCCGCTCCTGGGGATGATCCGCCTGCAATGGTGGCGCGATGCCTTGACCACCATTTTGGAGGGCGGCGACGTGCCGGAACATCCGGTGGTGCAGGCGTTGGCGCAGACCATCGGCACGACCCCGCTGCGGGTCGAGTTGCTGATGGAGATGATCGATGCCCGGGAACAAGATTTAGACCCACCGCCGCCCGCCGATCTGGCGGTGTTGGAAGGCTATTGCGCGGCGACTTCCGGGGCGCTCGCGGAGGCTTTTTTGGATGTGCTGAGGCTTGAGGCGCAATCGGCACGTGCCACCGCTCGCCAGGTGGGCACGGCCTGGGGCCTCTGCGGTCTGGCCCGAGCCGCGCCGTTTCATGCGCGGCAGGGAAAGAGCTTCCTGCCGGGGATCGGCGCTGATTCCCTGCCGTCCACAGCGGTTCCGAGGGTTGTTCTCGATGTCCTCGATTTGGCCCAAGACCTTATACAAACCGCGCGCCAAAACCGGCGCGACCTGCCGTCCGCTGCACTGCCGGTTCTCTTGCCAGCGGTGCTCGTCGACCTGTATTGTCGCGACCTGCGGAATGTCGGTGGGGATCCCTTCAATTCCCGGCTGAAACAGCGCCGCGTTTCCCGCCTGGTGTCGGTTTGGGGCAAATCCTGGCGCGGCCGCTTTTAGGGGAGGTTACCATCTATACCCGGGACGTGATCGATACCCAGCGATTGCGCTTGCGCCCCATGCGGGCGGAGGATGGCCCCGCCTTTGACGCCATGATCGACGACCCCGCCATCGGCGTGCTGATCCCAGACCGCGAACCCAATTACAATGGCACGGAATGGGTGGCCTCCGTCACCGCCAATACGGCCAATAAAGCCTGTTTTACGGTGGAATGGCGCGGGCGGGTCATCGGCTTATGCTTGGCGACATCCCGATTCGATGGCCGGATCGTGCTGGGGTATTGGATCGCGCCACCTTTTCGCGGGCGTGGGTTTGCCGCCGAAACGGTGAGCGAAACCCTGGCCCTGCTAAGCCGCCGGGATCACCCGAAACAGATCATGGCCACCTGCCACCGAGGAAATATGGCGTCCGCCAAGGTGCTGGAAAAGACCGGATTTGTGCTCGCCGATGAACATTGGGGCGGGGTGCCTGAGGAAGTCGGCGACTTTCTTACCTACGTCTACGATCCGGCGGATTAAGCGGTACTCCAGGCGGCCATATCCTCCAGCGCCCGGCGGGCCAGGGCGGCTTTCCGGTTGCGGCCCTTCAGGCGCCGACCCCGTTCATCCTTTGCGTCGATGTCCGGGAACAGCCCAAAATTTACGTTCATGGGTTGGAAAGTCTCCGCGTCGGCGCCGCCGGTGATATGGGCCAGCAGCGCGCCCATGGCCGTCGTTGCGGGTGGTGGGGTGAAGGGCATTTGGTGTCGTTCCGCCGCCGCCATGCGCCCGGCCATCAGCCCGACCGCCGCGCTTTCCACATAGCCTTCGCAGCCAGTGATCTGCCCGGCAAAGCGCAGGCTGGGCCGCGCTTTCAGGCGCAACGTGGCATCCAACAGCCGGGGGGAATTGAGAAACGTATTGCGATGGATGCCGCCCAGCCGCGCGAACTCGGCATTCTCCAGGCCCGGGATCATACGGAAAATCCGCAACTGATCGCCGTGACGCATCTTGGTTTGAAAGCCGACCATATTGTA
Source organism: Magnetospiraceae bacterium (assembly GCA_049605255.1). Classification (GTDB taxonomy): domain Bacteria; phylum Pseudomonadota; class Alphaproteobacteria; order Rhodospirillales; family JBMYUJ01; genus JBMYUJ01. The sequence goes on along the minus strand of JBMYUJ010000035.1, from coordinate 9,164 downwards.
GAGCGTTCCCAATGCATTATCTTGGCGCAACTGGATAATCGCATGGGGTTTGGTGTCCGGCGCCCGTGGATTGGTCAGGCCCACCGGCTTCATGGGCCCATAGGCGAGGGTTTCGGCGCCCCGCGCCGCCATCACCTCGATGGGCAGGCAACCTTCGAAATAGGGGGTGTCGGCTTCCCAGTCCTTAAAAGCGATTTTTTCCGCCGCCAGCAGGGCGTCGATAAAGGCATGGTACTGCGCCCTATCCATGGGAAGGTTGACGTAATCCTTGCCATCCCCCTTGTCGTAGCGGGACTGGAACCAGGCGATGTCAAAATCGATGCTGTCGAAATGCACGATGGGGGCGATGGCATCGAAAAAGGCGAGGGACTCTTCCCCGGTCAGGTTCCGAATTTCCGTCGCCAGGGCGTCGGAGGTGAGGGGCCCTGTGGCCACGATCACCTGATCCCAATCCTCCGGTGGCAGGCCGGCGATTTCTTCGCGCGCGATAGAAATCAGCGGCTCTTCTTTTATCCGCCGTTCCACCTCGGCGCTGAAGGCTTCCCGGTCCACGGCGAGGGCGCCGCCAGCAGGTACCTTATGGGTATCCGCCGCCGCCAGGATCAGCGAGCCGCATTGGCGCATCTCCGCATGCAGGACGCCCACCGCGTTGTATTCCGCATCGTCCGACCGGAAAGAGTTGGAACAGACCAGCTCGGCGAGCCCGCCGCCCGCATGGGCCGCGGTGCCGCGCACGGGCCGCATCTCGTGCAGGATTACGGGAACACCGGCGCGGGCCACCTGCCAGGCCGCCTCGGACCCGGCCAGGCCACCGCCGACAATATGAATGGGGGAGAGCGCTTCTGTTGTCATGCGCCCCTCATACTGGAAAACCACCATCCGCGCCAAGTCTCTTGACAGGTCCTTCGCGGTTCTCGATAAGGCGGTCTATGGATATTCTTGTACCTGTTATTCTCGGTCTCGGTCTTTTTGCGGTGTTGCGCTATGTGCCCCGCATGATGTCCGGCGCGCAATACATCGATACCACCACCTTTAAAGAGGCCATGCGCCAGGGGGGGGATGTGCTCGTGATCGACGTGCGGACAGAGCGGGAATTCGCCACCGGCCATGTTCCGGGCGCCTTGAACCTGCCGGTGGGCGATATCAAGAATCGTCTGAAGGAATTGGGCGAGCAGTTAGAGGGGCATAAGGAAATTCCCGTCTATCTGGTCTGCCGCACCGATAACCGGGCAACCAGCGCCGCGCGCACCCTGAAAAAGGCCGGATTTTCCGACATCAAGGTGTTGAGCGGCGGCATGGGGGCCTGGAATCGGGCCGGGTATCCTTCCGCTTAAGCGCGTTTCAGGACGGCCATCAAGGCCGGAAAAATGCCGCCTTCCTCCAGATATTTCATGCCGAAGACAGCACCGCAGATGATGGAGATGAGGGCGAGGACGGCACTGATCGCCAAGGTCGACATGCCAGACAGGCCTTGCCCGATGGTGCAGCCCATGGCCGTTACCCCGCCAATCCCCATGAGGGTCGCGCCACCCAGATGGCGCAGCAAATCCGCCCGATCTGCGAAGGACTCCAAAGCAAATGTCCGGCTGGCAATCGCGACCAGGAAAGAGCCGCAAATAACCCCAAGAACCGCCGCAATGCCAAAATCGATGGTACTGCCTGTAAAGGTCATCACGTAAATCAAGGTATCGCCGGTGGGGCCAACGAAAGTAAAAGAAGCCACAGGCGTGGGGTCGAAATCATCGGCACCCAAAACCGCCGTCACATACCATCCGGCGGGGATCAAAAGGCCGATGATCAGGCCAGCCACCAGATCTTTGCGAGAGGCGCGGAAAGCGGAGTCCTTCAGGCACCAAACGGCGATCAAACCGGCAATCACCAGGGCGATGATCAATCGGCCCGTGGTCGGGTCCATGCCCAGCAATGTGGCCCCCACGTCGCCAATGCCTTGGGAGGCATACCCCCGCGCGGCCAAATCGATATTCGTGGCGCTTTCCAAATCGAGGCGCCCGATGGCGAGGAGCCCGCGCATGGTGGTGTAGGCCGAAACGCCCAAGACCAAAAAAACAATGAGGGATTTGAGATTTCCGCCGCCCAAGCGAACCAGGGTCTTATTGCCGCAACCGCCCGCCAGGGTCATGCCAAAGCCAAACAGAAGGCCACCAATAATGGCCACCAGCCATCCCAGGGAGGGGGTGAGATAAACCGCCCGATTTTCCGCGTTGAAGAGATCGAAAACACCGGCGGCTTGCAGGCCTTGGGTTCCCAAGATGGCAACGGAGATTGCCAGAAACCACGCCCGCATGCGGCGCTTGTCTTCCATGAAGACCATGTCGGACACGGCCCCCATGGTGCAAAAATTGGTGATGTTGGCTGTTGCGCCAAATATCAATCCGAGGGCAAAACCGCCGCCCGCAACCCACCAAATAACCGGGATGTCCTCCATGTCGCATCAAGCCTCTGTATTTTATGTTCTTGGTCTTTGTATTTTGGAATTATTGCATATTTTCAGCCCTCGAACGAGGAAAACGGTCGAGCGTTGCCATATGAAAGCTTTTCATTGCGTGCGTATATTCCGTTTGATACATTAGGCTTATCTAATTTTGTAAAGTGGGAATAAAACTCCCTGGAGGCTTCGCACGTGGCAGATTCAAACGCCAAAACCATGACCATCATTGTTACCAAGGGGACCCTGGATTGGGCCTACCCGCCGTTCATCCTCGCCACCACGGCGGCCGCGATGGACGTGAAAGTGACGATGTTTTTTACCTTTTATGGATTGCAGCTCCTGAAAAAGGATCTGGGGCATCTGAAGATTTCCACACTGGGAAATCCAGCCATGGAAATGCCCATGATGGGGATGCATATGAAAATGCCCAACATGGTCTCCATGCTGCCGGGCGTGGACGGGATGGCGAGCACCATGATGCGCAACCTGATCAAGAAAAAAGGCGTCGCCTCCATCGAAGAATTACGAGAGGCCAGCGTGGATCTGGAATGCAATCTCGTCGGTTGCCAAATGACCCTGGATCTCTTTGAGATGAAGAAAGAAGATCTGATCCCCGAGATCGAGATTGGCGGTGCCGCCACCTATATGGCGGAAGCGCTGGAATCCGATATCAATCTATTTATTTGACAACATATCAACACCCACGGAAAAACGTGGTAACGCATTCGCCACGCTGAAAAACAGGTGTGGGTTAGGCTTGACGGAACTGGAGGAACGCATGACTGCCGAATTGGATACCAAGGGATTGAATTGCCCTTTGCCGATTTTGAAGACCAAAAAAGCCATCAAAAATTTGGCCTCGGGTGATACGTTGAAAATTGAAGCGACTGATCCCGGGTCGGTGAAAGATTTTGAGGCCTTTTGCAAATCCACCGGCAATGAATTGCTGGAAAGCGGCGAAGCAGGGGGTGTTTATACCTTCCTTATCAAGAAAAACTAACACTTTTCGGTGTGAGTAATGCGGGCGCTTATGTAAGTTTTTAAATTATTACTAGAAGTTAGCTTAGCGCATTCTACACGCGCTAGTGTGACGCCGTTCTTGATTGACGGGCCAGCGCTGTGTCATTTTTATAGTTGCAACGTCACGTTTCTTCTGGAGCTTCCCGCAATCAACCGGATTCCACCCGATGGCGACTTCGAACGCCCGAAGATCGCCTTGCCCCTTGACCCGCATGCGGTTCAAGCAGAGGAGGTCGTGCGCCTGTTCGAGCATGTCGAACCGGCGCGATGGCTCAACGCGCTTTTGGGGCAGAACCCCGAGATTGTGATTGTTTGCCAGGGCGGCATCGTGCAGTTCATCAGCCGTTTCGGAGCGGCGGCGTTGCGCGGGATGCAAGGCGACAAAAAGGCGGAATGCGACCCGAGCGATATTGTCGGCCAGCGCCTTGCTGATTTTTTGCATCCGGATTACGCCATTCTCGCCGACACGTTCCCGGATAGTCTGCTGGAGGAGAATGAGGCGATTTCCCTCCGTATGCGACGTTTGGATGGCAGCGATCTGGACGTCGCGATTTCCGCTATCGCGTTAACGGGAGCCGGGGCGGCAGAAGGGCGGGTCATTTTACTTTTTGCCCACGATATTACCCGGCGGATTCGGACGACCAATTATCTCCGTGGTCGGGAGGCCCGCATGCGCGGGATCATGAATACGGTGGAAGATGGGATTCTGTCTGCCGACGAACATGGCGACATCGACATGCTGAATGCCGCCGCGCTGCGCATGTTTGGGTTCGAAGTCGATCAAAAAGAACGGTGGATGGGGCTTTCCCTGGAAGCTTTACTCCCGAATGATGCGGCGGGACCGGGAGGCGGGGTCCAACGGTTCTTGGAGGAATTGGGTGATCATCCCCATGTGCTCACCTGGGAGCAGGAAGCGGTCAATAATGAGGGTAGGCGCTTCCCGGTGGATGTCGCCTGCAGCGCCTTTGCCGAAGAAGATCATTTCCATGTCATTGTCACTGTCCGCGATCTCTCCGAGAAGAAGGCGGTGGAGCAAACCCTGCGGCAAGCCCATGAGGAGTTGGAGCTGCGCGTTCTCGAGCGCACGAAGGCGCTGCGCGAGGAGGTGTCAGAGCGACGCAAAGCCGAAAAGCGCCTCCACCTTGCCGGGGTTATCATCGAAAATGCCCCCCAAGCGGTGTTGGTGACCGACACGAATTTCGAGATTAGCGAGGTGAACCCTGCCTATACCCGGATCACCGGATTCGCCAAAGAGGAGGTGTTGGGGCGGCGCCCCGCCTTCTTGCCTCTTCTTGAAGAAGATGGCCTATACGACCCCATGCTCTCGGCCATCGCGGAGAATGGCTTTTGGGAAGGGGAGGTGTGGAATCAACGCAAGGATCAATCCCGTTTCGCCGAGCATATCATGATCGCGGCGATCAAGGATGAAAGCCAACGCATCTCCCATTACATCGTGATCCTGACCGATGTGACCCGGCGCAAGGAAGACGAAGAACGCATTCTCTTTCAGGCCAATTACGATGCGCTAACAGGTTTGCCGAACCGCACCTTGTTTCACGATCGCCTAACATCCTCTTTGGCGCGCATTCCCCGGACGCGAAAAAAAGTCGGTTTGATGTTCATCGACCTGGATGGTTTCAAGTTGATCAACGATACGCTCGGCCATGAAGCCGGGGATACCCTGTTGCAAGAGACAGCGGAACGTTTGGAAGAATGTATCCGGAATGTGGATACCGTCGCCCGGCTTGGCGGCGATGAGTTCACCGTGATTTTACCAGACCTGCACGCGGGCCATGAAATGGTGCAAGTGGCAGACCGGATTTTGAACAGCTTGGGGGCGCCTTATTACCTGCATGGGAAGGCGACCTATGTGTCTGGCAGCATTGGCATGACGGTCGCCCCCGACGACGGGGATCAAAGTGCAGATCTGATCAAGAATGCCGATGCGGCCATGTATCGGGCCAAGGAAGAAGGCAAGGCCAATTACCAGTTTTTCGTGCCCCAGTTCAACGAAGAGGCGGCGGAAAAATTGGCCATCAAGTCCGGTTTGGAAGGGGCTCTGGAACGCGATGAACTGGAGATGGTGTATCAGCCAAAACTGGATCTTTTCACCCAGAAAATTGTTGGGTTCGAGGCGCTTATGCGTTGGAACAGCCCCGATCTTGGGGTGGTGTCGCCCGCCCGTTTCATTCCGATTCTGGAAGAGACCCAGGTCTTGCACCGAGTCAGCCGGTGGGTTCTGGAAGATGCGCGAACCCGTTGGCAGGAATGGGCTGGCGTGGGGCATGGCGACCTGACAATCGCGGTGAACCTATCTGCCCGTCAGCTTCGGGCGGAAGGGTTCCTGGAGGCCTTCAAATCCATCGTTTTCGAAGCGAACGTCCCTTCCTCCGCCGTAGAGGTGGAGATTACCGAAAACCTGTTGATGTCCGAAAGCGGCCGCGCCATCGAAGTGTTGGAGAGCTTGCATGATCTGGGCGTGACCGTGTCCATCGATGATTTCGGTACCGGGTATTCCTCGCTGAGCTATTTGAAAAAATTTCCCATCGATACCATCAAGGTGGACCGTATGTTCGTAAAGGACATTGTGGAAGACCCAAGCGATGCGGAAATCGTCAAGACCATCATTGCCTTGGCCCATGCGCTGAACCGCAAGATCGTTGCGGAGGGCGTGGAGACCGAAGCACAAAAGGCTTTGTTGAAGGGGCTCCGGTGTAATGAAATCCAGGGCTATCTGGTAAGCCGCCCTGTTTCCGCGCAGGGGGTTTTGGAAATTTTGGTGCAGTGACGCCGGAACGAGGACCTATTTCGCGTGATCAAATCCGTCATCGTGCTTTGCCTCGTCGCGCTCGTCACTTATGGCGCGATTGTGCTGTATTTGTATGTCAGCCAACGGCGCATGGTGTTCGTCCCCGATACCAGTCGGCCCCATCCTTCCGCTTCCGATGCCCCGGAGATGATCCCGGAGGCAACCAAGACGCCCGATGGATTGACGCTGATCTGGTGGTATAAGGCCGCCCCCCGTGGCCGACCCACAATCGTGATTTTCCATGGCAATGCGGGAAATCTGGCATCACGAGATTTTAAGGCGCGGGTCTATCTGGACGCGGGATTCGGGGTCGTCCTGGCGGAATATCGCGGGTATGGCGGTAATCCGGGAAACCCCACCGAAGAGGGGCTCTATATCGACGCCCGGACCATCTTAGATGATCTTGTCCGCAAGGGGGTGCGGCCGGAACTTACCGTTCTGTACGGGGAAAGCTTGGGAACCGGAGTGGCGATCCAAATGGCGACGGAAGGTCGCGGTGCAGCGGTGGTGCTGGAAGCGCCTTATACCACCTTGCCCGATATGGCGGCCAATTATTACCCCTGGGCACCCGTAAGGCAATTGATGAAAGATAGATTTGAAAGCATTGAAAAAATAGGAAATTTAAGCATTCCTATTTTGGTTATGCATGGGGATGAAGACCGCACCATTCCGGTTTTCATGGCGCGGGATCTGGCGGCTGCGGCCACTGGGACCGCGCAACTGGTGATCTTTCCTGGCGGGGGGCACACGGATCTCTATAGCCATGGGGCGGCGGCTCGGGTCGTCGGCTTTTTGGAACAGCAGTTTAAAACCCGCAGAATTCGTGACGCCGATCACAGCGCGACGCCTATTTCAGAGTGATAATCTTATTTCGCCGGATCAGGGGCGGAATTTGACGGAAATCTGATGCTGAGATACAATATCCCCGTTAGGACTCTAGGTTAAGTGCAATGACGGCAGCCATAAAAGCAGCGCAATTGGCGGGAACGCCGCCGCAACAACCGGCGACACGCATCGTCGCGCGCTCCGTCGCGCCCGAAACACCTCAGGAGCTGCGGGAGACGGCGGCCCAAGTGGCAACCGGAACCGTGACCGAGCGCTCCCAGGTATCCGAATACCGGGCGGCATCCAGCCCCGCAGAAACTGTTCCTGGCCAAGCCGATATTACCTATCAAGGTGCGACTCTCTCGACGCCGCTTTTTACGGCGGAAGAAGCGGGGGCATCTTTCGAGCAAGCATCTCCCTCGGAGGAGGGGTCAGGCTATCAGCGCTTCGCCGCACAAACCGCCGACCGCTATGCCGAGAACCAGCAAAAATATTCCGGGCAGTTCGACGAACGCGGAGAAGCCTTGGATATTGATGGATGAACAACAGATCTAAAGGATCCTTAGAACGCGAGCGCCGGGATGGGCCCGGCGAAGACCAGAACGGTTAGAGAGCTATGGCTATTTCCGATATATTGGGGTCCGCGACAGCCGGACTTGCGGTGAACGCGGAACGTGTTGCGGCAGTTGCCGACAATATCGCCAACGTGCTGACCCCCGGGTATCGCACCGCGGAGGTGCAGTCGGTTACTGTGGTGACGGATGGCAATTCTGGCGGCGGCTCCGTGCGGTCTGACATTCGCCGGTCGGTGGATGTCAGCGCCTTCATTTCGGCCTCACCGTCACAATCCAGCTTGGCCATTGAGGGCAATGGCTTTTTCGCCGTTGCCGATGCCTCGGGTGCCGTGTCATATACCCGGGATGGCAGTTTCCAAACCGGTGCCGAGGGTAATCTTGTGAATGCAGGGGGATACACCCTGCTGGGCTATCCGACGGATGGTCAGGGCAATGCCACCGGTGCGTTGCAAGCGGTCAACCTGGGCCAATTTTCCGGCGCGCCCGAGGCCACGCAGAATTTACAGGTGGGGGGCAATTTGCCCGCAGATGCGCCCACGGGGTCGACCTACGATGTGACCGCGGATGTATTCGATTCTCAAGGGGGCGTTCAACGTCTGACCTTATCCTTCACCAAGTTGGCGGCACCTGGCGCGTTTGAGCTGTCGGTGAGCGATCCGACTTCGCTGGTGAACGGCGCGCCCACGGGCACCACAACGGACCCCAGCGGGAATGCCTACAGCTTGGTCGTGAATTTCGATGCGGATGGCGGCGCCGTCGGGCTCGACCTCGATGGTGATGGCATCGTAGATCTCAAAATTCCCCCCGCATTGACCTTGAAGAACCTCACCGGTGATGAGTCGGAACAGCGGATCCAACTGGATTTCACCGGCGCCGAGGACTCGGGTGGCCTGACCAGTTTCGCCGGGCCTTTTGACGTCTCTTCCGTGGTGCAGGACGGCAACCCCGCTGGGCAACTTGCGGGGTACGAAGTCACCCGGGAGGGGACGGTGATCGCCGCTTTCGATAATGGCGCCCGGCGTCCTGTCTATCAAATCCCGGTCGCGGAGTTTTCCAATCCCAACGGGCTGTCGCCAGAATCGGGCAACAGCTTCCAAGAGACTTCCCAGTCGGGAGCGCCGCAATTCCGCACCGCATCTGGCGATGACGGTTCCAGCATCGTGCAGCGGGCCATCGAGGGTTCGAACACGGATCTCGGGTCGGAATTCGCCCGGCTGATCCTCGCGGAAACGGCGTATCGGGCCAATATCAGCGTCGTGCAAGCAGCGGAAGAACAGTCCCGAGAGTTGATTAATCTCAGGACGTAAGGTCAGGACGTAGCGGTTTTCGCCAATACGATTTGCGCATCCAAATCCACCAGGGTGGAATCGTCTTCCATCTCCACGGTTTGGATATCTTCTGCAAATTCCTCCACCAGGGTCTGCGGACCCTCGTCCCCTTGCAGCACCTTTAGTCGCTCAAAATAGCGGCGCCCCCAAAGAATGGG
>JBMYUJ010000034.1:0-30062 GCA_049605255.1 Magnetospiraceae bacterium | reverse complement strand
GGCAAGCGATCGGAGATCGCGCACGCCGAGTGCTTGAAAAAATCTTCCCTCGCCGAGGGTTCAGGTGTCAGAGGTCGGAACGCTCCGCCACCCACTGATAACTGCCCACTGACACTTACCCACTAGCTCATTGCATGGTGTCCGGGCCTTGAATATCCCGGGGGCCGCTTTCCGGCATGATGCCCAGGCGGCGGGCCACTTCCTGATAGGCTTCCTGCACCCCGCCCATATCCCGGCGGAAGCGGTCTTTATCCATCTTTTCGTTAGTTTGAATATCCCACAAGCGGCAGGAATCCGGGCTGATTTCATCGGCCAGCACGATCCGCATCTGTTCGTTTTCCCACAGGCGCCCATATTCCAACTTGAAATCCACCAGCCGGATGCCGATGCCCAGGAACAGGCCAGAGAGGAAATCATTGATGCGCAAGGTGAGGTTGAGGATATCGTCCATTTCCTGCGGCGCGGCCCAGCCGAAAGCGCCGATATGTTCCTCGGTCACCAGGGGATCGCCCAATTCATCGGCTTTGTAGCAATATTCCACAATGGCGCGGGGCAATGCGGTGCCTTCCGGGATACCCAATCGCTTGGACAAGGACCCCGCGGCGATATTGCGTACGATCACCTCCAACGGCACAATCTCCACCGCGCGCACCAATTGTTCGCGCATGTTCAGGCGCCGCACGAAATGGGTGGGAATCCCCATTTCATTCAACCGGGTCATCAGATATTCGGAAATCCTGTTGTTCAGGACCCCCTTTCCCGTAATGACACCTTTTTTCTGGTTGTTGAAGGCGGTCGCGTCATCCTTGAAATACTGCACGACCGTTCCCGGCTCGGGCCCTTCATAGAGAATTTTGGCCTTGCCTTCGTAAATCTGTCTGCGTCTTGCCATGATGCGCATATCCCCTGCGGCGCTGGTCAGCCCGCGGCCCATAAAAGCCATCATATAGCAGGGTTGATGGGGGCTGGCAACGTCACGGAATAGGCGAGCCGGAGAACATATTCAGGAAGGTCCCCCACAGCAATTCGGGCTCATATCCGTCTTCGGTTAAGCGTCGGTAGGGGGCGAACCGAGCTTCCAACGCCGCGCGCCGCGCCGGATCCGCATTGAAAAGCGCGAGGAGTTCCAGGGAAATCTCGGCGAATTTCACATGGGTCACGCTGAGGCGCCCCTTTTCCAAGGCTTCGATATGCACCGCGGCGGCATGAAAATGGGTTTCCGGGTTGTAAACTTCCGACGCCACCCAATCCAGGGAATAGCGCGCACTGAGCAGCAAGGCCTGTTCGGCTTGGTCCGGATCGTTTTCCCGTTCGAACTGACGCGCCTTCATTTCATAGCCCAGCGCCAGATTGCGGGCGTCTTCGGGGTCCACATTGAAAAGCGCCTTGGTCCGCAGCGCGGTGACCAAGCTCTCCTCCAACAACGGTGCGGCCCGCTCGAATTCCTGCCGGGCCGTCAACACTCGGGCGGCGTGGCGCAACACCGTCGCCAACTGGCGCCTTGGCGGTTTAAGGGTGGGATCCACGGCGACTAGCGACCGTTGCAGGACCACGGCCTCCAGGAAGCTGGATTCCGCCGCGTCCAAAAGGCCTTGATGTTCCTGCCAAGTCCCCAGTTCGATGAGGTTTTCCACCTCCCGAGAAGTGGGCGCCTTGTCGATACCCGCATTGGGCGCCGCCAACGCAAGGCCCTGCCCGGCCCCAAAGAGACAAAAGGCAACAGCCACCGTTCGGATCACGCGCGTAAGACTGGGAAAATGTGCCATGGTGATCTTATATCACCATTCGGCATCAGGGATCGACGGCCAGGAAGGGCACCGCATCCGGCGCCCCCGCCGCGAACAGCCAGATCGGTTTTTTCTCCGGGTTGGCGGGTAGCGCGATGAGGCTGGAACACACGGTGCGAAAACCAATATCGGTTTCCACCTGCATCGCCCCGTGAGGATCGCCGGTGCCCCGCCGATCCGACATCAACGCCTGCCAAGCGGCCCAATCTCCGGTGTCCGGATTCGGGTCCGCGGCGGCCTGGAATCTGGGCAGGTAGTGGGCGATCCGCGGGGATTTCAGATCATTTAGATCGTGCGCCGTGATGATGGATATGCCTTCGGGGAGTGCTTCCGCCACCATATCGGCGCCATCATTGCGCAGCCAATAGCCCCCCATCCGGTCGGCCACCACCATATTAAAGGGCCGGTAGGCGGTGGGGTCCAAATGGCTGAGCGCTTCCGCCGCGACCGATGCCTCTGCATGATCCACCGCTTCGAGCGGGAGTTCCCCCCTGCTTCGGAACCCCGCCGCAGGCCCTAAAGTCCCCATGCGGTTCAGCACACCCGCAACCACCGGCTGATCGGAAAGCGCAAGCCAGGTGCCCCCTGCCAACTGATCCACCCCGGCGCGGACCTCCGGCCTATCGGCCCAATGACGTGCCGGGGGAGCCCACGGGCGATTTTCCATTTCATCCCGATTGGCCGCCATCAAGATGGGCCATTCATGATCGGGACGGCAGAGGATGACAACGGTGCACATTCGCGGTACCTTTGAATAAAATTCGGCCCCACTTTGATAGAATGGTGCGCACCGGTAAAGCGTTCTGTGAACTAAACAAACAAACGGAAGGTCTCATGTCCACAGTATTCGATGACAGGGAAAAAGGCGAAGAAGCCCGGTATAAGCTGGGTGAAGAGCAACGGTTCAAGGCGCATGCGCGGCGCAATAGGTTGCTCGGTCAATGGGCGGCGGAACTCATGGGTAAAGGGCCGGCCTTGGCAGAGGCATATGCGAAAGAACTCGTCGCCCTGGATTTTGACAAGGCCGGAGATGAAAATGTGATCGCGCGCCTAAGCGCCGATTTCGCGGCGGCCAAGGTCGAGATCAACGATGCGACCATTCGAGATAAAATCACGACCTTCGACGCCCTCGCCATCCAACAAATCGCCAACGATTTTCCCGCAGCCCTCGACCGGGATCACAGCCCCGTCGGAGACTGACCCAACCCGCAAATGGCGGCCATTCCCCCGGGGCGGTTGCGACGGGCGTTGGACAAGTGCGACCTTGGCTTGGTCGTCGACCTGCACCCGGGTGCCCGCATAGACCTCCTTGGTCGCATCCACCAGCACCACCCCACCTAGGGCAGAGAACCAGCGCGCGCCGATGCGCTCCCACGCCCCCGCCCCGGCCAGAGCGAGGCGCCAGCGAAAGGGCGGCACGAAAAGGGCCGTGCCACTGACTTGCGGGGTAAACATGGTGTCCTTCAGCAACGCGGAGAGTTGACCCACCGAGTAAGGCTGACCATGGCCCAGGGGTGAACCCTCCACATGGGCCCAAACACTACGCCGGTTCGGCGCCACCACCAGAAGGCGGGCTCCCGGCGCCATGATCCGCCAAATCTCGCGCAAGAGGGCGCGCGTATGCCCCGTCCCTTCCAAAGCATGCACCAGGAGAATGCGATCCATGGACATATCGGGAAACGGCAGTTCCCGGTCGTCGGCCAGCACGGCCAAACCGGCCCCTTGCCGAGGCCAGGGTTCCACCCCCATGCCGGCAGGCGCCAGGGTCAACAGCCGTTCCGCCTCCCCCCGGAAGCGCCCCAGATAGGGGTTGGCATAGCCGATGCCTAATACGCGCTGCCCGGTGAGTGACGGCCAAAAGCTGCGAATCCGCCGTCCGACCTGGCGCCGCACCACGGCGCCCAACGGGGTGGCGTAGAAATCCCGCAGTCGCCTCACATCCGTTAACACTGTTGTCTCCCGTCTGCCCCGTTTTCATGTGCCGTCGATGATGATACGGTCTTAGGATCACAACGGAAAGGAGTCGCTGTTATGGCGCTGGAAATCGTTCAGGTCCCGGCCTTCACCGATAATTACCTCTATCTTCTGCGGGATCGGGCGTCGGGCGCGGTCGCTGCCGTGGACCCGGGTGATGCGGCGCCGATCCAGGCCGCCCTTGCCGCGCGGGGCTGGACGCTGACCCATATCCTGGCAACCCACCACCATCCCGATCATGTGGGCGGGGTGCTGACGTTGAAAGAAGCGAGCGGCTGCACGGTGATCGGCTCCAAGGATGATGTGGATCGCATTCCGGGCCTGGACGTGGCCGTTGGCGATGGCGATACGGTGGCGCTGGGCGAGTCGACCGCGCAGGTGTTTGACGTGGCCGGTCATACCCGTGCCCATATCGCCTACTGGTTCGCGGCGGATAACGCCCTGTTCTGCGGCGATACCCTGTTTTCCCTGGGCTGCGGACGGCTGTTCGAAGGCACCCCGGAACGCATGTGGAAAAGCCTTTCTACCTTGCGCGACCTGCCCGACGACACCCGCATTTTCTGTGCCCATGAATATACCAGCGCCAATGCGGATTTCGCGCTGACGGTAGAGCCGGAGAACCAGGCGCTACAGGCCCGGGCCGACGAGATCGTCACCTTGCGCGAAGCGGGTAAACCGACGGTCCCTTCCTTGCTCGGCGCTGAGAAAGCCGCCAATCCGTTCTTGCGGGCGGATGACCCCGGCCTGCAAGCCGCCATCGGCATGGTGGGCGCAGCGCCAGAAGCTGTGTTCGCCGAGGTCCGCCAGCGCAAAGATAACTTCTAAACCGTGTCGGCCGCCATGCAGCTTTATTATTCCACCACCTCGCCCTTCGCCCGCAAATGCCTGATGGTTGCCCGGGAAGCCGGGATTATCGATCACTTTACCCTGGTGCCGACAAATACCGGTTTCGGGTCGGATGGCCTGGCGGCGGTCAACCCCTTGGCGAAAGTCCCGGCGCTGGTGCTGGATGGCGGTGAGATCCTCTATGATTCGCCGGTGATCTGCGAATATCTGGATGCGCAGCAAGATGGCATCCCGCTGTTCCCCCCGGCGGGCGGCGCCCGATGGCTCGCGCTTCGGCGCCAAGCCCTGGCGGACGGGTTGCAGGACGCCACCGTCCAATTACGCGTAGAGGGCATGCGCCCCGAAGCCAGCCGCTGGCCGGACTGGATCGACCATCAGACCCGAAAAATCACCGGTGCCCTGGACGCGCTGGAAGGCGAAGTGGAGACCTTTCCGGCCACCCCCACCATCGGGGAAATCGCGATCTTCTGCGCCCTCACCTATTTGGACCTCAGGGCGCCGTCGCTCAACTGGCGGCAAGACCATCCGGCACTGGCGGATTGGTTCGATATCTTTGCCGCCCGCCCCTCTGCCATGGCCACGGAATTCGTGGAAAAATAGCGATGAATAGGCGCTATCCTTTGAATTTGGCCAGCAAGGCCTTTTCTTCGGCAGACATGTTGTAAAATTTGATTTTTTCCAGGAATTTCAGGCGCTGACCCGACGGCTGGAACCGGGCGATGATGGTACCGTCTGGGTTTTCCTCCAAGAATCGCAGGCTGAAAATCGGCCGGGTGACGATCATCTCCCCATCGAGATCGGTAACTTCCACGATATCGGTGATGCGCCGACTGCCATCTTGCATCCGGGACAGATGCACCACCACATCCAGCGCGCTGACCACCTGTTGGCGGGTGATGACGCCCGGTTTGTATTTGTCGCTCATGCAGATCATGTTTTCGAACCGGGCCAGGGCATCGCGGGCATTATTGGCGTGCACGGTGCCAATAGAACCATCATGGCCGGTATTCATGGCCTGCAGCATCTCTGCCGCTTCCGACCCGCGCACCTCGCCGATGATGATCCGGTCCGGGCGCATCCGCAGGGCATTGACCACCAGGTCGTGAATGGTGACCTCGCCTTCGCCCTCGATATTGGGTGGGCGGCTTTCCAGCTCCACGAGATTGGGTTTTTGCAACTGCAGCTCGGCCGTATCTTCGATGGTGATAATCCGCTCGCCGGCGGCGACATGCCGACAAATGGCCCCCAACATGGTGGTTTTCCCGGTGCCGGTACCGCCGGAAATCAACACGTTAAGGCGATATCTGGCGATGATCTTCAACATCAGCGCCATATCGGCGGACATCGCCCCAAGCGCGATCAGCCCATCCAGATCGATGCTGCGGTTAACGAACTTGCGGATGGAAATGGCGGGCGCGCGCAGGGCCACAGGCGGCACAATCACATTGACCCTGCTGCCATCGGTCAACCGCGTATCCACCATGGGAGTGGTTTCATCCACATGCCGGTTGGCCCGCAATACAATGCGGTTGATCATGTTTTGTAGATGCCCGGCATTATCGAAGGTCACATCCGACTTCAGAAGCTTGCCTTCCCGTTCCACCCACACGGAATTTGGCCCATTGACCATAACATCGGTGATTTTCGGGTCTTCCAGCAACGGATCCAACGGCCCCATGCCAAGAAACTCGCTGACCAGGATCTGCACCATCTTGTCCCGATAGATGCCGGGGATCATGGTCGTTGACTCATCCAGAACGGTTTGGATCACATCTGTCAGGTCGCGACGTTGCCAATCGGGCGGCATGACCATCAGGGCACGAATATCGATGACCGCCAACACGGCATCGTGCATTTTGCGGATCATCGGGCGATATTCTTCCGGCAGGGTCGTGCGAATACCGGCCTTGAATTCGCCGATTGTTTCTTCGGTTTCCCATTGCCGGGGGGCGATGACCACCCGTTCGGCGCTGGCCATCTTTTGGGTGCGTCGCGCCGGTCGCTTGCGCCGCTCGGGCCGGGCGCGCCGCTCTTGGATGACTGGTTGATTGGTCTCACGCCGCTCTACCGCGCGTCGATCATCCTCATCTCGCCGTTCCGCCGGGGGCGGCGCCGGGCTTGCTGGCGCGCTGCTGGGATCTGCCGGGGCGGCTGCTCCATCAGCCTCCGATGCGGTTGGCCGATTGATTTTCTTACCAAATAATCCCTCGGTAACGGATTTTGCCATGAAGACCCCATCGCGGTAGAGATGACCGATGGGCCGTTCCAGCGACGGCATCCGTCAATACCATGCGGGTCATGACAGGGAGAATGCCGGGCTGGTCAGTACGACCACCTTTTATGGAAACCCTATTCTTCCGGTTTTTCCATGGGCAAGCGCCCATCCCGGAAATAATCCCCCGCTTGATAATCCGTTTCCCAGCGGTACTCCGGCGTCACGCCATAATTATCGCGCCGATTGCCGGTGGCTTCGCCACGGATGGAAACGCCCAGATAGCTGAGAAGTTCCCCGGTACTGGCGAGCAGACGATACGCACCGAACAAGGCGGTGTAATCGGCCGTTACGGCCCGTACGCGGGAGGTAAACAGTTCATTTTCGGAATCCAAAACATCCAGCAGGTCCCGTTCCCCGACCTGAAATTCCTGCCGATAGGTGGAGACCACTTGGCCATTGGCGACCACCTGGTCGTTCAACACCTCAGCCCGTTCCCGCGCTTTGGTCATGGCGTTCCAGGACTGGCGCACCTCTTCGATGACCTCCCGCTCCAAGCGCAATCGTGCCGCCCGGGTTTCCGAGAGCCGCTCCACCTGCTCATACACATTATGCCGATCGATCAACCCGCGATACAAATTCCAATCCATGCGGAGCTGCGCCGTATAGGCGTTGTAGGTCTGATCTTTCCGGTCAACCTGATAGTTGTGATTGGCTCCCAAAACCCCGGTAACGGTGGGATAATTATTCGATTTGGCGGCGGCGATATTGGCCTTGGCCACATCAATATCCGCATCTGCCAAGAACAGGGTGGGATTGAGTTTCAAGGCGCGGTCTACAGCCTCGTCCTGGGTGACCGGCAACACCGCCCATTTGAATTCCGGACGGGACATATTTTGCTCCTCGCGCCCGGCAAGGCGGAGGTAACGGTTGATGGCCTCGTCCAGATCCTGGCGCGCTTCGATCCGGGTTGCCTTGGCATCCGCATAGCGCCCCTCAGCCTGTTGTACATCGCCGACACCGGTCTGCCCGCCTTCGACCCGTTCACGCACATCACCGAGGGTGACGGCGTGGACCCTTACGTTATCTTCCGCCAGAGCCACCAGTTCCTGGTGCCGCATGATATCCAAATAGGCTTCGACCAGATCCAGGGCGATGAATTCCGAACGCTCGCGCACCCGTTCCGCCGCGGCATCCACGCGCGCCGCTTGCCGCTCAATCTCGCTTTCCGTGGCGAACCCATCAAACAGCAATTGCCGGAGGGTCAGGGAAGAAACATGCACGAGGCGGGGTTCATCCGCCGCGTCCGGCCCCAAGGTGGACCATTCCGGACCGACCCGTGTGGTCAGATCGATCTGAGGACGATACAGCCCCCGCGCCTGTTCCAGTTCAAAATCCAGGGCGCGGCGGTTGGCCGCAGCTTCCAAGATTGTGGGGTTATCGCGGACCAGCGCCTGGACCGCTTCTTCCAAGGGGGCCGCCTGCACCTGCAATCCGGCACTTAACGCGACAACGCTCACCCCTGCGATAAGCGCCCGTTTCCATGTGATCCCCATCATGTCTCCTCGCATTTCGCCCGCGATGCGCGAGCCCCCTAACATCTCTTGGGACAAGAGGCGTTGGGAATACCACCCCAAATACCTTACATCCCTGAAAACTTTCACGCAATTGGCCTGTTCGCCCGTCCTAGGCCTAGCGCATCAGGCCCGAAGGGACCAAGACCAAAGGTCTTGGGCTACCGTAAAACACGGCAACCTGTTGCGCATATGCTTCAGCGTGGCAATCCAGTCTGTTTGTACGGGGAAAGTCTTAAGATTTATTGTAAAAAAAGGGAGGCGCACAGGGCCTCCCTTTTTTCATTCAAACAACGAGCTGACTTAAAACGACTAGTTCTTTTCTTTGTCGACCAGCTTGTTTTTGGCGATCCAAGGCATCATGTCGCGCAATTTGGCACCGACTTCCTCGATGGAATGTTCAGCTTCGCGGCGACGGGTCGCCTTGAAGCTGGGCTGCCCGGCCTGGCATTCGGAGATCCAGTCGCGCACGAAACGACCGGATTGGATATCGTCCAAAATGACCTTCATGCGGCGCTTGGTTTCCGCATCCACCAGCTTCGGGCCGGAGGTGTAATCGCCATATTCCGCGGTGTTGGAGATGGAATAGCGCATGTTGGCGATGCCGCCCTCATACATCAAGTCAACGATCAATTTAACTTCGTGCAAGCATTCGAAATAGGCCATTTCCGGCGCGTAACCGGCTTCCACCAGGGTTTCGTACCCGGCCTTGACCAGGGCGGTCATGCCGCCGCACAGCACGGCCTGTTCGCCGAACAGATCGGTTTCGCATTCTTCGCGGAAAGTGGTTTCGATGATGCCAGACCGACCACCGCCGATGGCGGAAGCATAGGACAACGCCACATCCAAGGCCTTGCCGGACGCATCCTGATACACCGCGACCAGGCAGGGCACGCCGCCGCCGGTGGCGAATTCATTGCGCACCGTGTGGCCGGGGCCCTTCGGCGCGATCATGAACACGTCCAGGTCTTCGCGCGGTTCGATCAGCTTGAAATGGATATTCAGACCATGGGCAAAGGCCAGGGCCGCACCCTTTTTCATGTTGTCGTGAATATCTTTATAATAGATGCCCGCCTGCAGCTCGTCCGGGGTCAGCATCATGATCACATCGGCCCAGGCCGCGGCTTCCGCCGGGGTCATCACCTTAAGCTTTTCGCCTTTCGCCTTCTTGGCGCTGGCCGAGCCTTCCCGCAATGCAACAGCGACGTCCTTCACGCCGGAATCCCGCAGGTTCAGCGCATGGGCATGGCCCTGGCTGCCGTAGCCCACGATGGCCACTTTTTTCTTTTTAATCAATTTGATGTCGGCATCACGATCATAATACACACGCATTATCGGAGTTCCTTTCGGGATCAGTTTTTTTACAGCGCTTCGGCGCCGCGAGATATGGCGACAACGCCGGTACGGGAGAGTTCCACCAGCCCCAGCGGGCTCATGAGACGAATGAAGGCATCCAGTTTCTGGGTCCGCCCGACGATTTCAAAAATGAAGGATTCATTGGTGGAATCCACCACCCGGGCGCGGAAAATATCGGCGATACGGAGGGCCTCCACCCGCTTTTCCCCAGATCCGGCCACTTTGATCACGGCCAGTTCCCGCTCCACAGACGGCCCCTCGACGGTCAGATCCACCACCCGATGCACCGGCACCAACCTGCCCAATTGGGCCTTGATCTGTTCGATGATCTGCGGCGTGCCACGGGTGACGATATTAATGCGGGAAATCCGCTTTTCCGCATCGACCTCCGCCACCGTCAGGCTGGAAATATTATATCCCCGGCCAGAAAACATCCCCGCCACCCGGGCCAGAACCCCGGCTTCGTTATCCACCAGCACCGATATCGTGTGATATTCGATGCCCTCAATGTTACTCATGGTCTTCACTCCACGGTTAGACCGGCAAGCCCCCTCGCCGGTCTAAATCTTTGTTTATTTTTCAACTGACGCCGTGTGACCCGTCAGGCCAGCACCACATCCCCTTTGGTATCTTTCGCCGTTTGCGCCTTGGTCTGTTTCGGACCCAGCACGATCTCGTTATGGGCCGCGCCTGCGGGAATCATCGGGAACACATTTTCCGAGGTGTCGGTGATGATGTTGATCATCGCCGGCCCGTCATGCTCCAGGCCCGCCCGCAAGGTGGCTTCCACATCCGCCGGAGACTCGCAATGGAAGCCCCGGATGCCGAAAGCCTCTGCCAAAGCAACGAAATTAGGCTGCACGGTCAGATCACTGGCCGAATACCGTTCGCCATGGAACATCTCCTGCCATTGGCGCACCATGCCGAGGGAGGAATTGTTCAACAGCACGATTTTGACGGGCAGCTTGTATTCCACCACCGTCGCCATTTCCTGAACGTTCATCAGGAACGAGCCTTCCGAGGTAACGCAGACCGACAGGGCCTTGGGATGCGCCGCTTGCGCGCCCATGGCGGCGGGCAGGCCATAGCCCATGGTGCCGAGGCCGCCAGAGGTCAACCAGCGGTTCGGATGTTCAAAATGTAGATACTGCGCCGCCCACATCTGGTGCTGGCCCACATCGGTGGAGAAATAGGCTTCCTGGTCGGCGGTCATGGATTGCAGCAGTTCCAAAACCTTCTGCGGTTTGACCACCTGGGTGGAATCCTCATATTCCAAGCATTTGACAGAGCGCCAATCTTCGATGGTCTCCCACCAGGAATCCATCGCCTTGCGATCAATGGAAAGCTGCTCGGCTTTCCAAACCTTGATCATGTCTTCCAGCACATGGCCCGCATCGCCGATGATGGACACATCCACGGTGATGTTCTTGTTGATGGAAGACGCATCGATATCCACGTGGATTTTCTTTGAGTCCGGCGAGAAATCCGCCAGCCGCCCGGTCACCCGGTCATCGAAACGGGCGCCGATATTCAGCATCACATCGCAATCATGCATGGCCAGGTTCGCTTCGTAGGTGCCATGCATGCCGGGCATGCCCACGAACTGCTTGTCAGACGCCGGGAAGGCGCCGAGGCCCATCAGGGTCAGGGTACATGGCGCGCCCACCATGCGCACGAAGCGGGTCAGCAACTGCGACGCTTGCGGGCCGGAATTGATCACGCCGCCGCCGCAATAGATGATCGGCCGTTTCGCCTTGGCCAACATCTTCATGGCTTTTTTGATATCGCCCAGGTCGCCCTTGACCTTGGGCCGATAGGTGCGGTGTTCCACCTTGGACGGCCCCACATAGGTACCGGTTCCCAGCAGCACATCTTTCGGCAGGTCCACCAGCACCGGCCCCGGACGACCGGAACGGGCCACATAAAACGCCTCATGCAGCACCCGGGCGAGATCGTTCACATCCTTGACCAGATAGTTATGCTTGGTGCAGTGCCGGGTGATCCCGGTGGTATCCGCTTCCTGAAAGGCGTCATTGCCGATCAGATGGGTAAACACCTGGCCGGACAGGCAGACCAGGGGGATGCTATCCATCATGGCATCCACCAGACCGGTCACCGTATTGGTCGCGCCGGGACCGGAGGTCACCAAAGCCACGCCCACCTGGCCGCTGGCCCGGGCGAACCCTTCCGCCATATGCACGGCGCCTTGCTCATGGCGCACCAGGATGTGGCGCAGGGCGTTTTGCTTGTAGATTTCGTCGTACAGCGGCAGGGTTACACCGCCCGGCAGCCCGAATACCTGATCCACGCCCTGATCCTTAAGGGCACGCAGGATAATTTGGGAACCAGTCATCGTTTTGCCAGCCATGGCGCTTACTCCAAAATCAAGCCCCCGGACCGGGACCGCGGCATATGCCAGGCCCGCCGTTTCCGGGGGAGAGGGTCGGGTTGCATCTGTATCGACGCCGAATCGCGTCCGATAACGCGGCGGAACGTAGTCGTTTCAGTCTAAGGGGTCAACCAAAACTGACGAATAAATGAAAAGATTTTATCCCGAACACTTTCCGAATATTGCGCGCGGACCCATTCCGCCGTGCCTAGCTGGTTGCGAAACCACGTACATTGGCGCTTGGCGAAGTTCCGCGTGAGCTGGGTGGCCCGGTCCCGCGCGGCCGCCAAATCCATCTCGCCATGCAGATGGGCCCGCAGTTCCGGCACCCCCAGGGCCTTCATCGCCGGGAGTCGGGCATCCAATCCTTGCGCATCCAGAGCGGCGACCTCGGCCAGCGCCCCTCTCTCCAACATCACATCGAAACGCTGGTTGCAGTTGGCATAGAGATCTTCCCGGGGGGGCATCAGCACCAGGGGCAAAAACCGCGCGCCCAGCGGCGGTGTGGGTGGATGTGCCGCCTGCCAGCGCGACAGCGTCATCCCGGTGGCCTGAAACACCTCCCAGGCCCGGGTAGTGCGCTGGGTATCCCGGGGCGGCAAGGCGGCGGCTTCCGGGTCCACGGCGGCCAGCGCGGCATGGAAAGCGTCCGCCCCCATATCCGCCATACGCTGACGGGCCGCCGCACGGATCGCATCCGGCACCTCGGGGATCGGGCTCAGACCTTCCATCAGGCATTTGAGATAAAGCCCGGTACCGCCGGTCACCACGGGCAGCTTTTCTTGCGCCCAGGCGGTTTTGATTTCTGCGAGCACCAGATCGAGCCAACGCCCCACGGAGCAGGCCTCTGCCGCGGGAAGCACCCCATAGAGCCGATGAGGCACCCTGGCTTCGTCCACCAGCGAGGGCCGCGCGGTGATAATCCGCAGGTCTGCATAAACCTGCATGCTATCCGCATTGATCACCACGCCGTTGAAGCGCTCGGCAATATCCAGGGCGAGGGCGGATTTTCCCCCGGCGGTGGGACCGGCAACAATCAGAACAGGGGGATTTGTGTGTTGTGTCATGAAATTTCTGGGTCGGGGCGGCGGGTTCTTGTGGCAAGGCGACGGGGCATTTATATCCTGATTGCATGGAAATGGTCCTCACCATAATCGATTCCGCTGCTGATCCGGAATTGGATGCCGCCACGGCGGATACGGTCCGGCGCGCGCTTTCCGCCGCGGGCGCGGATTTGGGCGACGTGCGGTGGCTGCACCGTTTCAGCGCTTGCGACATTCCGTTTACCGGTCTCGATGCGCCCACCGGCTTGGGGGCGGCGCGGGCCTGCCTAGAGGGCTGGCCGCTGGATGTGATCGCGCAACCCGCCGTGGGCCGCCGTAAAAAGCTGCTGGTGGCGGATATGGATTCCACCATGGTGCAAGGGGAAACCCTGGATGAATTGGCCGATTTCGCCGGGGTGATGGGTCAGGTCGCCCAGATTACCGAGCGCGCCATGAACGGGGAAATCCGCTTTCGCGATGCCTTGGAGGAACGGGTCGGGTTGCTGGCGGGTCTGTCGGCGGAAGCCTTGGAAAAAACCTGGGCCCGGGTGCAAGACACGCCCGGCGCGGCGCGGCTGGTCAAAACCATGAATGCCCAGGGTGCCCGCACGGTGCTGGTCTCTGGCGGGTTCGATTTTTTCACCGCCAAGGTCGCCGCCCGGCTGGGCTTTCACCGGCATCTGGGCAATCGGCTGGAGCTGGACGGTGACGCCCTGACCGGGCGGGTGCTGGACCCCATCGTCACCAAAGACACCAAAAAACACGTGCTGGAAGAAGAAGCCGCCCGACTCGGCATCCCGCTTACCGAAACCCTGGCCGTGGGGGATGGCGCCAATGATCTGCCCATGTTGTTGACGGCGGGCCTTGGCGTGGCCTTTCGATCGAAGCCCGTGGTCGCCGCCAGCGCCCATCACCGGGTGGATCATGGGGATATTACCGCCCTGCTATACGCCCAAGGTTACACCCGCGCGGAATTTCACGAATAACCCTTGGAAAAATCCCCCTTTAAGGTCTAAAACGTGCGACCAGCAAGAGCGCATCCGCGCCACAATACCCGCGATGAAATGGGAGGGGAAAATCATGTCCGATACCGTCAAATATTTGCTGCCGGAAGACCGGATTCCGAAAGCCTGGTACAACATCGTGGCTGACCTTCCCACGCCGCCCGCGCCGGTGCTGCATCCGGGTACCGGCCAGCCCGTGGGCCCGGACGATCTGGCCCCCCTGTTCCCCATGGCGGTGATCATGCAAGAAGTGACCGCCGAGCGGGAGGTGGAGATTCCCACCCCCGTGCGCGAGGTCTACCGGCAATGGCGGCCCTCCCCCCTGGTGCGGGCGCGGCGCCTGGAACAGGCGCTCGATACCCCGGCGCGCATTTACTACAAATATGAAGGCGTCAGCCCCGCGGGCAGCCACAAGCCCAATACGGCCGTCGCCCAGGCTTTCTACAACAAGGAAGAAGGCGTCAAGCGGCTGACCACGGAAACAGGCGCCGGGCAATGGGGATCGTCCCTGGCCTTCGCCGGGTCCCTGTTCGGGCTCGAAGTGGATGTCTATATGGTCAAGGTCTCCTACGAGCAGAAGCCCTATCGCCGGGCCCTGATGGAGACCTATGGCGCCCGCTGCGTCGCCAGCCCCAGCACGGAAACCAACGCGGGCCGCACCGTGCTCGCCCAGCATCCTGATTCCACCGGCAGCCTGGGCATCGCCATCTCCGAAGCGGTGGAAATGGCCGCGCAACGGGACGATACCAAATATTCTTTGGGCAGCGTGCTGAACCATGTGCTGCTGCATCAAACCGTGATCGGACTGGAAGCCCTGGAACAGTTCGAGATGGCGGATGATTACCCGGATGTGGTGATCGGTTGCGCCGGGGGCGGGTCCAACTTCGCGGGCGCCGCCTTCCCCTTCCTGGGACGCAAGCTGAAGGGCCAAGGCAGCCCGCGCATCATCGCCACCGAACCCGCCGCCTGCCCGACCATGACCAAAGGCACCTATGCCTATGATTTCGGCGATACGGGGCATCTGACCCCGCTGGTGAAAATGCACACCCTGGGCAACTCCTTCGTGCCACCGCCGGTGCATGCGGGCGGCCTGCGCTACCACGGCATGGCGCCGCTGGTCAGCCATGTGCTCGACCTGGGCCTGATCGAGGCGCAAGCGTTCCACCAGAAATCCTGTTTCGAAGCGGCGGTGCAATTCGCCCGGGCCGAAGGCATCGTACCGGCGCCAGAATCCTCCCACGCCATCCGGGCCGCCATCAACGAAGCCCTGGCCTGCAAGGCGGAGGGCACCGAGCGCGCCATCTTCTTTAACCTGTCCGGTCATGGGCATTTCGACATGGCGTCCTACACCGCGTTCTTCGCCGGGAAGTTGGACGATCTGGAAATCGACCCGGCGGAGCTGGACCGGGCCCTGGCAGAACTGCCCCCTGTGGCGGCGGAATAGGGCGGGAGACCTTGACCGAAGAACCTCAGCCGCTGATCCGGCCGTTTACCGCGATCCGCCCCACTGCTGCGGCGGCGCAAGCCGTCTCCGCGCCGCCCTATGACGTGGTAAATACAGAAGAGGCCCGGGCCTTCGCCGCCGGAAATCCGGACAGCTTCTTCCATGCCTCCCGGGCGGAGATCGACCTGCCGGACGCAACGGACCCTTATGATCCGGCGGTCTATGCGCAAGCGGGCGCCGCCTTTCAGGGGTTGCAGAACCGGGGCGCCCTGGTGCGGGATTCCCAACCCGCCTATTACGTCTACCAAATGACCCGGGAAGGTCATACGCAAACGGGGCTGGCCGTGGCCGCCTCGGTCGCGGCCTATGAAGACGGGCGGATCAAGCGCCACGAACTGACCCGCCCGGCCAAGGAAGATGACCGGGTGCGGCAGATCGAAGCGGTGGCCGCCCATACCGGGCCGGTGATGACAGCCCATCGGCCCCATGCCGGATTGGCCGCAATTCTGCAAGGAGTAGCGGCGAAAGCTCCCGGCTGGCTCGCCGATTGCGCGGGGACGCGGCATAGCGTCTGGCCCGTGACCGACGCGCCAACCCTCGCCGCCATTGACGCGGCCATTGCCGAGCTTGGGGTTTTATATATCGCCGACGGGCATCACCGCAGCGCGGCGGCGGCGCGGGTTGCCGCAGCACGACAGGCGGGGCGCACCGAAAACGGTGCCAGGTTCGACGCTTTCCTGGCCATCAGCTTTCCCGCCGATGCCATGAAGATTCTGCCCTATAACCGCGCGGTGAAGGATCTGAACGGGCTGAGTAGCGATGCTTTTTTGGCCAAGGTCGCGGAAACGTTCACGGTGACCGACTCCCCCAGCGCCGTGGATCCGGCGGGGCGGGGCCGGTTCGGCATGTATCTGGCGGGGCAATGGTATGCCCTGGCCGTGAAGGACCCCATTTCCGACAGCCTGCCACCGGCGGAACGGTTGGATGTGGCGGTCCTGTCGGCGCGCCTGCTGGAACCGATTCTGGGCATCGGCGATCCCCGGCGCGACCCCCGCATCGATTTCATTGGCGGTGGGCGTGGTCTCACGGCGCTGGAGCAGCGGGTGGATGGGGCAGGCTGGTCGGTCAGCTTTTCCTGCTACGCCACCGCCATGGAGGACCTGTTCGCCGTGGCCGATGCAGGCGCGATCATGCCGCCGAAATCCACCTGGTTCGAACCCAAGCTGGCAGACGGGCTCGTCTCTCTGCCCCTGGATGGATAAGCGCGTTACTTAATCCGTTTTTCGCGGAATTCGATGCGGCTGCAGACCCGCGGCATGGGAATATCCGGTTCGGTGAGGGGTTCCGTCAAATCCTCGCCAATTTCGCCCGGTACGGCGATCACGCTGTCGATCACCTGTCCCCCGACCGCCGTGTTGAACAGGGGTTTGAGCCGAGTTGCAAAGCCAACAAGGTCCAGGCTGCCGTCATCCGCGATGGCAATCGGATTCTTGAACCCTTCCACCAACACCACATCGCGCAGCTTCGCCTGATACTTGCAGATGTCATACAGATTATGCTGGTCGACGGGCAAGAGAAACACGGTGACCGCGATTTCGTGGTTGCTCCCGACCAATGGTAACCGAAACGGCTTGAGCTGTAGGTGAATGATTTCAGCCGTTGCCTCTTCTTCCGGTTCCGCCGCTTGTGCCAAGCCAACAATCAGGAAAGATGAAATTATACAGAAGTACAGAAATTTCCGCGCGTATCGCATCAAATACACCGCAAGGGGTTCCCACCGATCCGCGCAGCCTAACATGTTCACCCCCCCGCTTCTAGCGTTGCCAAACGGCGCCAAAACCGTTTAGAACTCTCCTCTTAGGCCGCGTGGTATGGGACAGGAAGTAGAATGGATTTAGCGACGCTAATCGGGATCATCGCCGGATTGGGCGTCGTGGGTGCCGCCATTTTCCTGGGCGGCGATTTCGGCGCCTTCATCGATGTTCCCAGCCTTTTAATCGTTGGCGGTGGCACCACCGCGGCGACTTTCATCAAGTTCCCAATGTCCGATGTTTTCAGCTCCCTCAAGCGGGGCGTGGCCATCGCCTTCAAGAACTCCCGGTCCGACCTGCGGTATCTTTATGACCAAGCCATCGAGATCGCCGGGGTGGTCCGCAAGGACGGCCTGTTGGGGCTGGAATCGGTGGAGGTGGAGAACGAGCTGATGCAGCGGGGCCTGCGGCTCTGCGTGGACGGCCATAAACTGGAGGTGGTGCGCGATACCATCTCCCGCGAAGTGGATCTGAGCATCCAGCGGGATGAGGCGGGCGAGTTGATGTTTCGCGGCATCGGGGATTCCGCCCCGGCCTTTGGCATGATCGGCACCCTGGTCGGGCTGGTGCAGATGCTGTCGGCCCTGGATGACCCGGCTTCTATCGGGCCCGCCATGGCCATCGCCATGCTGACCACCTTTTACGGCGCCTTGCTGGCCAACCTGATTGCCCTGCCCATCGCCGATAAGCTCGCCTGGAAGGTGGAGCAAGACCGCAAGGCGAAGAACCTGATCGTGCAGAGCGTGCTGGAGATCCATGGTGGGCAGAACCCGTCGGTACTTGCTGAACTGTTGAGCGTCTATCTGCCGGGCGGCGCGGCGGAGGCCGCGGCGGCGGAGGAATAACGGGATGGCGGATAAATGCCCTGCTGGCGCACCGCTCTGGATGGTCACCTTCGCCGACCTGATGGCCTTGCTGCTGACCCTGTTCGTATTGTTGCTGACCTTCGCCGAGATGGATGTCATCAAGTACAAGCAACTGGCGGGCAGCCTGCGGGATGCCTTCGGTATCGCCCGCCAACAAAAGCTTTCCGGGATGATCGAACTGGATGGGTCGATCATGCGCGACAAGGTCGCCCTGGTCGACCCGGCCAAAACACCGATCCCCTATGCGGATGTTCAGGTACCCGGCAAGCCCGCCAAGTTTGACGCTCCCGCAGGGTCCGACACGCCAAGCCCGGACCCCGGCAAACCCGCGGAAGGCGCCGATCCAACCCAGCCCGCACCACCCTCTCCCGCCGAGGACCTGGCGGCACAGATCAAGAAACTCATCGCCGAGGAAATCGCCGATCTGGGCATGACCGTGGAGCAGGTCGGGAATGAGGTGATTATCCGCTTCCCCAGCTCCATCGCTTTTCCCTCGGGCAGTGAGATCATCACACCCGCCTTCGCCGAAACCATGGATAAGCTGATCGACGTGGTAGACAAGACGGACGGCCAGATTTTGATTTCCGGGCATACGGACAATATTCCGCTCAGCGGCGGCAAATACCGGTCGAACTGGGAGCTATCGGCGGCACGGGCCACCTCGGTCGTGCATTGGTTGCTGGATAACGGGAAAATCACCGCCGACCGCATCACGGTGCAGGGATATGGCGATAGCCGCCCCTTGGTGCCCAATGATACCCCCGAAAACCGAGCCCGTAATCGGCGCGTGGAGGTTTCGATCCTGACGCTGCCGCGCAAGGCGGAAAATGGACCCGCGCCGGAATAACGCGGTACAAAATTATCGAGCGAGGTCTAACACCACCGCCCCGAGCACCGGCCCAAGGGACGCGCGCTGTATAAAAACCGCCACGGCATCCGCATCCGCCGCCACGTCTTCTAAATTCACCCGAAAGCTGGTTTCCGCCCCCTCCCATTGGCCGAGTTGGGTCAGGTTACGCACCACATTGGTGTTGACGATAGTGCGCCCCCGGTTTTCGCCCCGGTCGATCACCGTCTCCTTGCGCTGACTGTAGGCCACGAGCATCACATCTGCACGAGCCGGTTGGGGTTCCGCTGCCGGGCCGAGCGTGACCCTTAACATATCGGCCTTTCGGTCGAGGACGAGAGGGGGGAAGAGGTCTCCCGTCGCGGAGGCTTTGTCGATCAAGGCGCGGACTGCCTCCCTTTCCGAGCCGATCACATGATCGGTGCCGGCAACCACTAACTGGGGGGTATAGACCGTGCGTTCGCCCAAAGCCTTGGCATAGGCCTGTTGGCGTTCCGTAAAGGCGGTTTGCGCGAAGGGGTCCTGCCAGCCCACATAATCCCAGTAGGTCACATGCAAGGAAAGCGGGAGCACATCGTGCCGCTGGGCAAGTTCGCCCAGGAAGGCGTCGGCTTGCGGGCAAGCGGCGCAGCCTTGCGAGGTAAACAGCTCCACCACCACCTTTTTCGCGCCGTCCGCCGCAAGGGCGGGCGAGACGCAGGCGGCGCAAAATATAAAGGCGAGAGCAACGATCTTACGCATAGCGCAAAGATAGTCGCCCCCGCCCTTTGTTACCAGTCACTTGAGGCTCTCAAGAAAGCGAGCCCCAGGGAATGACTTAAGAAACCAAGCCGCGCAGCACGTATTTCAAAATGCCGCCGTGGCGGAAATATTCCAGTTCATCCAGGGTATCGATCCGGCACAGCACGGTAACGTTCTCGGAACTGCCATCGGCCCGGTGAATGGTCATGGAAACATCCTGACGCGGCTTCAGACCGGCGGCGATCCCAGAGATATCCACCGTTTCCGTACCGTCCAGGCCCAAGGTTTTGCGCGTGGTGCCATCCTTGAACTGCAGGGGCAGCACGCCCATGCCGATCAGGTTCGAGCGGTGAATCCGTTCGAAGGATTCGACCACCACGGCCTTGACGCCCAACAGCACGGTGCCCTTCGCCGCCCAGTCGCGGGAAGACCCGGTGCCATATTCCTTGCCGCCGAAGACCACCAGGGGCACGCCCTCGGCCTTATAGGCCATGGCCGCATCATAGACGGACATCTGCTTGCCGGAAGGTTGATGGACGGTCACGCCGCCCTCGGTGCCCGGGGCCATTTCATTGCGAATGCGGATATTGGCGAAGGTGCCCCGCATCATGACTTCGTGGTTACCGCGCCGCGCGCCATAGGAGTTGAAGTCCTTGGGCGAAACCTGATTGCCGACCAGATATTCACCCGCCGGGCTGTCTGCCTTGATGGAGCCCGCCGGCGAGATATGGTCGGTGGTGATGGAATCGGCCAAGACCAAAAGCTGACGCGCCCCGACGATATCCACCGGGTCCGTGACCTCCATGGTCATCCCTTCGAAATAGGGGGGATTCTGGACATAGGTCGAGGTGGCATCCCATTTATAGGTCTGACCGGAAGGGGCTTCCAGGTTGCGCCAATCTTCGGGGCCTTCGAACACGTTGGCGTAACGGGAACCATACATTTCGGGCTTCAGGGCCGAATCGACGGCATCCTGGACCTCTTGGTTGGTCGGCCAGATATCCTTCAGATACACCGGGGCGCCATCGGATCCTTCACCGAGCGGCTCGGTCAGGATATCCGTCTTCATGGTCCCGGCCAGGGCATAGGCCACCACCAGCGGCGGGGAAGCCAGATAGTTGGCTTTCACATGGGGGCTGATGCGGCCTTCGAAGTTCCGGTTACCGGACAGCACGGCGGTGACCACCATATCATTGCTGTCGATGGCAGCGGCGATCGGCTCGGCCAAGGGGCCGGAGTTGCCGATACAGGTGGTGCAGCCAAACCCGGCGATATTGAAGCCCAGTTCATCCAGCGGGCCTTGCAGACCAGCGGCTTCCAGGTAATCAGCGACCACCTGCGACCCCGGCGCCAGGGAAGTCTTGACCCAGGGCTTGCTCTTCAGGCCCTTGGCCGCCGCCTTCTTGGCCACCAAACCGGCCGCGACGAGCACGGAGGGGTTGGAGGTATTGGTGCAGCTTGTAATGGCCGCGATGGTCACATCACCATCGCTGAGGCTGTAATCGGCGCCGGAAACGGCGATTTCCCGGCCATTGACCGGGCCACCCGCGAGGGTGGGCAGGGCTTCCTTGAAGGCAGACGCGGCGTTGGAGAGCGCGATCCGGTCTTGCGGGCGCTTCGGACCGGAAATGGCCGGTTCAACCGTGGACATATCCAGTTCCAGGGAGCTGGTGAACACCGGTTCCGGGCCTCCGGCTTCGCGCCACATGCCTTGCGCCTTGGCGTAGGCTTCCACCAAGGCCACCGTTTTCGCATCGCGGGAGGTGAAGCTGAGATAGCGCAAGGTTTCCGAATCCACCGGGAAGATGCCGCAGGTGGCGCCATATTCCGGTGCCATGTTGGCGATAGTGGCGCGGTCCGGCAGGGTCAGATGATCCAAACCGTCGCCATAGAATTCCACGAACTTTCCAACCACGCCTTTTTGCCGCAGCATTTCGACAACCCGCAGCACCAAATCGGTGGCGGTGGTGCCTTCCTTTAGGGAGCCGGTCAACTTGAAGCCGATCACTTCCGGGATCAGCATGGAAACCGGCTGGCCCAGCATGGCCGCTTCGGCCTCGATACCGCCGACGCCCCAACCCAGAACGCCCAAGCCGTTGACCATGGTGGTGTGGCTGTCCGTGCCCACGCAGGTATCCGGATAAACCACGTTCTCGGCGCCAGTCCACACCACCTGCGCCAGATATTCCACGTTCACCTGGTGGCAGATGCCGGTGCCCGGCGGCACCACCCGGAAATTATTGAAGGCGGATTGCCCCCAGCGCAGGAAGCTGTACCGCTCCGCATTGCGTTCGAATTCCAACTCGATGTTTTTCTGCATCGCATCGTGGGTGCCGGAATAATCGATCATCACCGAATGGTCGATCACCAGATCCACGGGCGACAGCGGGTTGATCATGGCCGGATCACCGCCCAGATTGGCCACCGCGTCGCGCATGGCGGCAAGATCAACCACCGCCGGCACACCCGTGAAGTCCTGCATCAGGACCCGGGCGGGGCGATAGGCGATTTCGTGGTCGGAGCGCTGATTTTCCAGCCATGCACCGAGTGCCTTTACATCGTCTGTCGTGACGGTACGCCCGTCTTCCCAACGCAAAAGGTTTTCCAGGAGAACCTTCAGTGAAAAGGGTAGGCGCGAAAGATCGCCGAGGCCGGCCTCCTCCGCCGCCGCGATGCTGTAATAGCTGTAGCTGTCGCCGTTAACATCCAGGGTGCGGCGGGTTTTTAGGGTATCTAGACCGACTTTGGACACGGAGCTCCTCCTGCAAGGTTTGTGGGCGACCTTGCGCCACGCCGGGCGGCGGGCGTTGGAACAGGCCACCAAGGGGCTTGGAACCGAAAAGGGGCCGCAACGAAAATATGCGACCGTTCCTTGATTAGCCCATCACACCTTGACTCGGAAGAAAAAAATCCTTGGAAACACCGGGAGTCTGCCCGGGTTCGACTATGCCTAGCGACGGTGACGCGGATTACCCGCCGAAATCGTGCAATGGCACCTTGGAGGTGGCGGAGAGGGTCATGTCCCCCAAAGGAATAAAGGCCAACAGGGGTTCAAACTGATGGGTCGCGGTAAGAGACAGGAACTGCACATCCCCTTCCACGGTCTGCACCGGTGCTTCAAAGGTCACCCAATCTGGATCGAATCCGAGAATTTGTGATTGGGCTTCCGTATCCAGACCCGTGTACCAAGTGGCGAACCATGTATCGAAATCATCCGAATCGCGGGTCCAGGATTCCCGGGTGTATTGGGCCATCGCCACCCGCGTCGTTTGTTCGACCGCATATTGCAGGCTGGAACTGATCCAAAACGCCCGTCCCAATTCGATAACGCCCACCGCCAGGATCAAGAAAACCGGCGCCAGAAGCGCGAATTCCACCGCCGTCGCCCCGGCGCGAGACCGGGCATGCCGCGGCACGAAGAATAACTTAACCTGTCGTAGGAACACCCGATCCGGGCGAAATTTTGCCAGCCGACGCATTCGGTACTCCTATCGCACCTGGAAGGTTACATTTCCGGTCACCTGCATGCCTTCGGAAAAGTAAGGCAAATCCAGGAAAATCGGGTCGTAAGGGGCGGTCGCGGTAATTGTCAGATATTCCCGCATGCTGCCGGTGGCGCAGCTCCCATCGCAGGCGACAGCACTGTTATCGTCCACGCATTCGCAAGAACTGCTGATGGTTATTCCGCCATCGGGAATGGACATTTCGGTGGCGCCCGTCACCGCCGCAGTGATGGCATCTTCATCGCTGCTGTCGAGCAAGGCGTATTGCCCCCCGGCGCGCGCCGCCTGTTCCAACTCGATCTGGTCACGAATGTAGAGGCCGAAATCCACCATGCCGAGAACGGCGATGATCAGCACCGGAATCGCCACACTGGCCTCGATGGCAACCGACCCGCGCCGGTTCCGCCGGAAGTGAGACAATACCTGATCTAGCTTGTTCCTCATGGTCCAACTCATTCCACAATACCGATGACGGAGGAGGATTCCGCAATGTTGAAGCTTTCGTCGCAACCAGACGTCTCCAGCGATACATTGCCACCAATGGAGACCACCTGGCCGATGACCTGCATGCATTCGCCGCCGCCGCCTGCATCGAAATTACCGTTCATGGCGATACAGCCATTGGGGAAATACACCGCGCCGTAAATATCCGCCCCCGCTGATCCGTTGAACTTGTTGGCGCAGGAACTCAAGGACGCGCCAGGATCATCGTTGGAGGCGCCAAAGATGGCCAAACCAGCCCAGTTGGTGGCGTCATCGTCGGTCAGATACCGAAAGGCATTGTCCGCGATGCCATCGCCGTTATTGTCCGCATCGCTGTCCGTATCGTCGTTGTTGGCCGCGATCACATCCGCCGTGGGGGCGGAAACCTGCAAATCCATGGTGCCGCGCATGTCCAAGGTGCCGTCCTCATCCGTAAACACCAAAATCACATTCTCCCCATGGATCGCCAGGGCGGAGCCGTTATTCAGTTGGTAGCTGCCGGGGAGATAATAGATCCCGGGTTCCAGCGTATTGGTGCCGCTGGTGCTGAACGCAGGCTGGCCGTTGCAATATTCACCCGGTGTAAAGGTGAGATCATCGCTGCCGCCACCGCCACCGCCGCCACCGCCGCCACCGCCGCCACCGCCGCCCGCGCCACCGGCATAGGCCGGGGAAATGAGGGCAAACTGGAGCAGCGGATCGAACAACGAGTCCGCCGCGGCGGTCGCCGTGCCCGCGGCATCCTGACACGGCGCTCCCGGAAGAGCCGGGATCGCCACATTGGCGAACGGGTCTTCCATCTGCGGCTGACCGCCTTGGATCGTGGACCCACAGTTCATGTTGATGGTGGGGTTGCCAGAAGTCGTCGCCGTGCCGCTCACAGTGATGCATTCCGCATCAATGTTGGCACTGCCGGAAACGGATAGCCCCACACCGCATTCATCATTGGCGTGAATAGAGCACCCCTGCAAATCCAGATCCACGTTCCCGCTGTTTTCCAAACCCACCGAATTGGCGTTGGAATCGCGGCAGGGGTCCAGCGCGAGAATACAGGCCTCGGTCGTCAAGCCGCTTTGCGCGGCGACGGCCCGGGCGCTGATCCCGGCGGAATCCAGGCCAAAAATAGCGCTGAACATCCCGGGCTGGTCAGCTTTTAGCTGGACTTCGACGGCCGTCAAATCATCCACAAAAAGTCCCGTGAGCGGCCGATTGTAAACCGCACATTGCGGATCGCCCGCCACCTCTGTTTGCACGCTCAAATCATCTACCAGCGAGACATTGCAATCGTAAATATTATTGTTCGGCCCCTGAAAGCCGTTCAACGACGCTGATGTAAACACCGCGCTGCGCATATCGTCGGGCAAGATATTGGGGTCCCGGCGCAACTCGATGGCGCCCGCAAGGGCGCCCGCATCCGCCGCCGCCTGCAATTCACGTTTTTGCAGGTACCAGAACCCCACCTCGATGCCGAGGCCGATAAAGCCGATGATGATGGGCAGCATCAGCGAAAACAGGATGATGATGGCGCCGCGCGTATCGCGCCGGAACTCCCGCCACCGGGTGACTGCCCGACGAAAATGCTGTCTCTGAGGCGTTACATCCATCTGGTGCGTCATCTTTGATGTCATCCTTCCGTCCTCGTGCCCACGGGGGCGGTGTAAAAACTCGTTAACCCTGGATCGCATAAAAATCTAAACAAACCTGTAAAGTCCCGGGCAACTGACCGCAGAGTCGTCGTTGGGTGAGCCATCATCCCAATTCCCACGAGAACCATCGGTATTTTACCTTAGTTCGAATCCGCGTTCAGCAGTTTATTATACCGTCACCACGCGCATTGCCTGTGATTTGGCTCACATCTTTCGTCGTGTTTTCCGGAAAGGAGCCGAAACTCAAGGGTCGGACCCCAGGCATAAAATTGCCACATTCAGTCCTTATGTTTAACAGCATCAGGCCTCTTCAATGAATCCAAGGGGCGACCCCCCTCCGCCCCGAAGACCTGATGACACGGATGCCAAAGACTTTCGGCCGGGCCCCACCCGGCCGATTTTTTTGACTTTTTTCGGGGATGGCATGGAATTCGGTGTTTGGGCTGGCGAACGGGATTGCTATAGGTGTTGCGCCATGTCAGACGCTGAAGCAAAACAAGGCTTGTATTCGGGAATGGAGTTAACCTGCGTGCGCGGGGACCGCTTGGTTTTCGAAAATCTCAGCTTTTCCCTTGCCTTTGGTGGGGCCTTGGTTCTGATTGGCCCTAATGGGAGCGGGAAATCCAGCCTTCTCCGCATCTTGGCGGGGCTTTTGACTCCTTTTTCCGGCGAAATCTTGTGGAATGACACTCCAGTTCGAGAGGATCCAGAAGCTCAAAGGGCGCGGCTGCACTATGTGGGCCATCATGATGCGGTGAAACCAGTCCTGAGCGTACGGGAAAATATCGCCTTTTGGGCCGGCCTGCGGGAGGCGGGCGATTCGCCGCTCCTTTCCACCGCGCTACAAGCGTTTCGGATTGACCATCTCGCAGACGTGCCCGGGCGTTTTCTGTCTGCCGGGCAGAAACGGCGGGTCAATCTCGCGCGCATTTGCGCCGCTCAGGCAAAAATTTGGTTGTTGGATGAACCCACGACGGCGCTCGACAAGCAGGCCATCGCCGATTTGGAGGCGGTGATCCAGGCCCACCGCCAATCTGGGGGCATGGTAATCCTATCGACCCATTCCGACATCGCCCTGGGTGACCATGCGACCCTTAACCTGGCAGATTACGCCGTGGACGAGGACCCCGCTTCCGCTTTGGAGCTGCATTTGTGAAATCTTTGTTTCTGGTCATACGCCGCGATCTCCGCCTGGCCCTTCGTCAGGGGTCTGACAGCATCATGGTGGTGATGTTCTTCGTCCTGGTGGCGGTGTTGTTTCCCTTCGGTGTGGGACCAGAACCGAATATCTTGACGCGGATTTCGGCCGGGGTGATCTGGGTAGGGGCCTTGCTGGCCTGTATGCTGTCCCTCGAACGGCTGTTTCAAACCGATTACGAAGATGGCAGTCTGGAGCTGCTGGTTTTATCGCCCATCGCTTTGGAAATCGTCGTGTTCGGCAAAATCTGCGCCCATTGGCTCACCACCGGGTTACCGCTGATCATCGCGGCGCCCATACTCGCCCTTTTGCTAAATCTCGATGACGCCGGATTTGGTATACTCTTGATCGCGCTGTGCCTGGGAACACCGACCCTGAGCCTGATCGGCGCGATTGGAGCGGCGCTGATCCTCGGCGCCCGCCGCGGTGGCGTGTTGATATCGTTGTTGGTGCTGCCGCTTTATGTGCCGGTGCTCATTTTCGGGGTCGGGGCGGTGGATGCGGCTATCGGTGGTTTCCCGGCGAAATCCCAGCTCCTGTTGCTGGGTGGCCTGTTGATGGCGGCTTTGCCGTTGTGCCCCTGGGGCGCCGCCGCCGCATTGCGCCAAGCGGTTGAATAAGATCGAATATGGTGGCATCGACGGGTCCAAAGGATTAAATATCCCCATGCCGACTACGGATAGACATGATGCATAAATACGCGAATCCCAACAGGTTTCTGCGCTTGAGCGGGGCGATCCTCCCGTGGGCGGCGGTGACGACGATCGTCCTGATGGGGGTAGGTCTGTATTTCGCCTTGTTTGATTCCCCAGAAGATTACCAGCAAGGTGCCACAGTCCGCATCATGTACATCCATGTGCCTGCCGCCTGGATGGCCATGTTCTGCTATGCCGCCATGGCGGTGGCCAGTGGTGTCGCCCTGGTGTGGAAACACCCGCTGGCCGACCTTGCGGCAAAGGCCACCTCGCCCATCGGCGCCGGGTTCACCTTTCTCGCCCTCGCCACCGGCTCCTTGTGGGGCAAGCCCATGTGGGGTACCTGGTGGGTCTGGGATGCGCGGCTGACCTCGGTGTTGATCTTGCTGTTCCTCTACTTGGGGCATATGGCCTTGCTGAACGCCTTCGACGACCAGACCCGCGGGTTTCGCGCCGCGGCGATCCTGGCCCTCGTCGGCGCCATCAATTTGCCGATTATCAAGTTTTCCGTGGATTGGTGGAACACCCTGCATCAACCCGCCAGCGTCGTGAAAATGGATGGCCCGGCCATCGACGGTTCCATGCTTTTGCCCCTGTTGACCATGGCATTGGCCTTCAAGAGCTACTACGTATGGGTTTCGTTGCTCCGGATCCGCAAAGAAATCATCGACACCAAAGTGCGTGCTTTGCGGTTTCGACAGGTACAGGGTTGAGGCAAGTGGACGTGTTTTCGGATTTTTTCGCCATGGGCGGCTATGGGGCCTATATTTGGCCCGCCTATGGGCTGGTGACCCTCGTGCTGTTGGCCATGCTCATCGTCAGCCTGTTTTCCCTGCGCAAGAGTGAGCAGGTATTGGCACTGTTGCAAAGCGGAGAGGCCCGGAAACGCAAGCCCGCATCAGAAAATTCCACACCCGAAACAACCGCCGATACGGACCAGGACCCCTCCCATGAAGCGCAAACATAAACGGCTTTCTTTCCTTCTGATTGCATTGCTGCTTCTCGGCGGCGCGGCGGCATTGGTGCTGACCGCCTTCGAAGACAATATCGTGTTCTTTTTCAGCCCTACCGAATTGGCGGCGAAAGAGGATATCGGCCCGGACCGCCGCATTCGCATTGGCGGTTTGGTGGGCGAGGACAGCGTTTCCAAGGATACGGATGGCGTGACCACTCATTTTATCGTCACCGACATGGAGACCGATTTGAAGGTCAGCTATCGCGGCATTCTTCCCGACCTGTTTCGCGAAGGTCAAGGCGTGGTTGCCGAAGGGCGCTTCATCAAGGGTGTTTTCGTCGCCGATGAAGTCTTGGCCAAGCATGACGAGAACTATATGCCGCCCGAAGTGGCGGACGCCCTGAAGAAATCAGGCAATTGGCAAGAAGGGCAAGGGAGCATGGGCGAAGCTGCACCCTACACATCCGAAGGAGACGGCTCATGATCGCGGAACTCGGGCATTTCGCCCTGATCCTCGCCCTGTTCGTTGCCGTGGTGCAGGGGACCGTACCGTTGATCGGCGCGGCGCGGGGCAACGCCCGCTGGATGGCCGTGGCGGGCCCGTCTTCTCTCGCCCAGTTGCTTTGTGTGCTGGTCGCCTTCGCCGCCCTGACCCATGCCTATGTGACCTCGGATTTTTCGCTGCTGAACGTGGCCTCCAACTCCCATACCGATAAACCCATGCTGTATAAGATTTCCGGCGTATGGGGGAATCACGAGGGCTCCATGCTGCTCTGGGTGACGATCCTCGCGCTGTTCGGCGCCAGCGTCGCGCTTTTCGGCGGTAACCTGCCCCCCTCGCTCAAGTCCCGCACCCTCGCTGTTCAGGCCCTGGTTTCCATTGGTTTTCTGCTATTCATCTTGCTCACCTCAAACCCGTTCGAGCGCCTAGACCCGGTGCCGATCAATGGGCGCAGCCTAAACCCGCTGCTGCAAGACCCGGGATTAGCCTTCCACCCGCCGTTCCTGTATCTCGGCTATGTGGGCTTTTCGATCACCTTTTCTTTTGCCATTGCGGCGCTGATTGACGGGCGGGTAGACGCCGCCTGGGCCCGCTGGATGCGGCCCTGGACCCTGGCTGCTTGGAGCTTTCTGACTGTTGGGATCGCGCTGGGTTCCTGGTGGGCCTACTACGAACTGGGCTGGGGCGGCTGGTGGTTCTGGGACCCGGTGGAGAACGCCTCCTTCATGCCCTGGCTGGTCGGCACCGCCCTGATCCACTCCCTGGCGGTGACCGAGAAGCGGGGGGCCTTCAAGAGCTGGACGGTCCTGTTGGCCCTGTTTGCCTTCTCGCTCAGCCTGCTCGGGACCTTCCTGGTGCGCTCGGGCGTCTTGACCTCGGTCCACGCCTTCGCCAACGATCCGGCCCGCGGCATCTTCATACTGGCATTCCTGTGCGTCGTGATCGGCAGCTCCCTGGCCCTCTACGCCTGGCGGGCACCGCAGGTCGCAAGCTTCGGGCGTTTCGACTTCTTGTCTCGCGAGACCCTGCTCTTGATCAACAACCTCTTGTTGACCACCTTCGCCGCCTTCGTCCTCTACGGCACCCTGGCCCCCCTGATCTACGACGCCCTGGGGTTGGGCAAGATCTCGGTGGGCTTCCCCTGGTTCAACTATTGGTTCTTGGTCTTGATGCCCTTCCTGGCCTT